>JAUHZL010000021.1 GCA_030425945.1 Alphaproteobacteria bacterium
TCGAGATCGCAGAGCTGGCGCGCGGTCAGGTCCCACGAGGTCAGCTCGGCCGCCTCGCGCTTCAGCTTCTGCGCGCTGTCATAGGAGACGTAGAGCTCCGGGATCGGGGTCAGGTTCGGGACGGGATACATGGGCGGCACCGGGATTGATCTTGCATGGGTCGCGCCCTTCTAGCCCGTTCCCTTGACCGGAAAAAGGCCGAGAGGCGTCGCGGAAAGGGTGAGGGCAGGGAGCCTGTTCCGCAGGGACCCGGACGGACCCCGGCCCGTCTTCCTGTTCCTGTCTCTCGCAGAACAGGGTTGGCGTCCGGTTAAGGCGCGCGAAACATCGGCCCGAATTGGGTCCGCTTCGGCCCCATTGTTTCGCGCGCGAAACATAAGGTCAGCATCACTGATATATCCAAGGAAACGCACCTAAATCATGTGGACTTATCCAGAGAACCCACAAAAGTTGGGGGTAACTCCCAGCTTGCAGGGGCGGGGCATTGCGACTCGGCAAGGGGTGCCCGCAGGCTGGCGAAAGCCAACTGCGAGTTGTGTCTTAGTAGCCATGGTCGACATCAGCCCAAATCTTCCGCGTCCCCGCCGCCGGTCTGCCAAGCAGGCGGAGCTGCGACAACGGATGAAGGCCGACGGGCTGCCGAACTTCCCCTGCGCGCCGCGTGACCCGACCCTGGCGGAACGCATCCGCACCACCTTCGGCTGCGACCTCGACCGGCTGGCGCTGCTGGCGCTCGTGTTGCTGGTCCTGACGGGCAGCGCGGCCTTCGGGCTGTGATCCCCAAGTTCCTTTAAAGCGCCGCCGTCCAGAAGCGGAACCGGCTCTGGCCGGTGATCTCGCGCACCAATCCCCGTGCCTGCAGCCGGGCGAAGGCGCGCTGGCAGCTGGCCTCCGACACCCCGCAGTGTTTCGCAGCGAGACCCGCGGTCAGCGCCGGGCTCGCGGCCAGCGCCGCGATCAGCCGGGGCGGGGTGCGGCCGGACAGGTCCGCCGTCGCCTCCGCCGCGCGCGCCTGCCAGTCTCGGAGCCGCCCCAGCGTCAGGCTGGCCCCCTGCGCCCCGTCGCGCAGGGCCCCCAGCCAGTCAGCCAGCGCTTCGGCCGGGGTGTCGGCGGTCTCGCGCGTCGGGCGGGGCAGGGCGCCGAGCGGCACCAGCGGCAGGTCGAGCGTGCGGGCGGCCGCCACCGCCCCCTCCAGCCGCGCGCCGGGGGGCGACAGCCCGAGCCCGCGCCAGAGTGCATGCGCCGCCCCGGCCCGGCTGAGCGGGTGCAGCCCGTCGAGTGCCGCGACCCCCGCCTGCCAGAGGGCTGCGCGCTCGGTGAAGGCGGGACCGGGAGGCAGGGCGCTGAGGCGGTCGGGGCCGATCCCGGGCCGCCGCCCGAGGAAGGTCGCCGGATCCCGCAGCGGGTCCGGTCCCCCGGTCAGCCGCCGCACCGCCCAGTCGGCCCGCGCGCGCAGCGGTGCATCCGCCCCGTGCGGCAGCGCGCCCGCCCGGTGCAGCGCCAGCCGCTCAGGCCCGATCCAGACGCCTTCCTGCCGCAGGAGGCCCGCGACGTCGTCGAGGATCAGCCGGTCGCGCGCGCCCTCGGGGGCATGCTCGATCTGCACCGCGAGCCGCCCCAGCGCCTCGGCCGCCTCCGCCAGCCGCCGCGCCAGCCCGGCCTCGGCCCGCCGCCAGTCCTCCGGCGTCGCCTCGCGGTCGGGCGGCGTCCAGGGCAGGGCGAAGGGGTCGGAGGGTGCCATGAGGTTCGAAAAGGGAAAGGGAAAACGGGACTATCCTAACAGAACGTGCAGAAAAGGCCAGAAATGCACGTTACCCTTTCGGTGGGGGTAGGCGTGCATTCCAAGCCGCCGCCCTGGCGCTGGATGACCCGGTCCGATCCCCTGTCGTCTGCCGGGCAGCCTTGTGGGGACTGGGGCGGGAGGGATCACGCACGCCGGATCATCGCCAAGAAACGGTCGATTGATGGAGGCTCTGAAAATTGTACACCAGAGGCGGCGCGCAGACCCGGTCCTGGCTGACAATTGAGAAGGTAAGGCAATTGGACTATATGTAAGGCATATGCACCAGCTGCATTGGAGGCCCGACATGCCGGAATCCACCCTGACCAGCCGGGGGCAGACCACCGTGCCCCGCGCGGTGCGCGAGGCGCTGCACCTCGGGCCGGGCGACAAGCTGCGCTACCGTATTCTCGACAATGGCGAGGTGCGGCTGCTGCGGTCGCAGCCGGTCGCCGAGCTGGCCGGGCTTCTGCACCGGCCCGGACAGGCGGCGGTCTCCCTCGAGGACATGGACCGGGCGATTGCAGCGGGGGCGCAGGTCGGGAGCCGTCGTTCGGAATGACCGGGCTCGATACGAACGTGCTGGTCCGGTTCCTCGTGCAGGATGACCCGGTGCAGGGAGAGGCGGCGCGGGCGGCGCTGGCGCAGATGAATGAAACCGCGCCCGGCTTTGTCAGTCGCGAGGTGATCGTGGAACTCGTCTGGGTGCTCGAACGGGCCTACGGGTTCGGGCGGGCGGACGTGGCGCGGGCGCTCGATGGTCTGCTCGACGCCCGTGACCTGGTGGTCGAGGCGGCCGACCGGGTCGCGGTGGCGACGGAGCGCTACCGCACCGGCGGCGCGGGGTTCGCCGACCAGATGATCGCGCTGGCCGGGCAGGCGGCGGGCTGCGATGTCACGCTGACGTTCGATCGGATCGCCGGTCGGGGGCCGGGGATGCGGGTGCTGGGGACCTGACCCCCTCAGCCCGCCGTCCAGAGCTGGTAAAGCAGCCCCGACAGGAACGCGCCCGACAGCGACAGCGCGATGTAGAGCGCGAAGACCTCGCGCCGGGCCAGCGCCCAGACCGCCATCGCCGCGGGGATCGAGGTGACGCCGCCCGCCACGAGGAAGGCCATGCCCGCGCCCGGCGCCATGCCCTGCCCGATCAGCCCGCCCACCAGCGGCAGCGCGGCGTAGCCGTTCAGGTAGGCCGGCACGCCGACCAGCGTCGCGCTCAGGATCGGCAGGAGCCCGGTGCCGCCCAGCGTGGCGGTTACCGTCTCGGCGGGCACCCAGGCCAGCATCAGGCTCTCCAGCAGGAAGGCCAGCGTCAGCCACTTGGCGAGGAACAGCGTCGTCTTGCGCGCCTCGGTCAGGAATTTCGCGCGGCGGGGGGCCTCGCTCCAGAAGCGCCAGACCACCGGCTTCGGGGCGCGGATCTTCGCGCCGCCGCAGCCGCCGTTGCCGACGCCCTCGCGCAGCGGATCGGCCAGCGCGCCGCCGCGCGCCAGCAGGTGCACCGCCAGGCCGCCGAACACCCCGAGGCCCACGGCGGCCAGCGTCTTGGCAATCGCGAACTCCGTTCCCAGCACGCCCGCCGTCAGCACGAACATCGACGGGTCCATGATCGGCGAGGCCAGCCAGAAGGCCATCACCGCCGACAGCGGCACCCCCATCGCCAAGAGCGCCGCGATCAGCGGGATCACCCCGCAGGAGCAGAACGGAGACAGCCCGCCCGCCAGCGCCCCGAGGCCGATCATCATCAGCGGCGCGCCGGTGAAGGCCCGGGCGATCAGGTTGTCGGCCCCGGTCGCCCCGGCCCAGGCCGCCAGCGCGATCGACAGGACCAGGTAGGGCGCGGTGTGCAGCAGGGCGGCCGCGGCGAAACGGGCGCTCTCCCCCGCCTGCGCGGGGTCGAAGACGGCAAGCCCGGCAAGGAGCAGCGCCGAGACCAGCCAGACGCGCTGGGTCGTCCAGGCCTGCCGCAGCAGGCGGCCCGGAGGCGGGGAAAGCGGCAGGTCGGTCATCGCGAGGTGCCTCCGGGGCAGGGGTGCGGGGTCAGGCGGCGTCGGTGTCGCCGGGCGGCGCCAGCCCGGCGCAGCATTCGGCGGTCAGGAAGTCGAGCACGCGGTGCATGGCCGTGTAATCGGCGCGGCAGACCACCTCGCGGCCCTGCTTCTCCTGCCGGACGAGGCCGGCGGCGACGAGGGTCGAGAGGTGATGCGCCAGCGTCGAGGGCGCGAGCCCCGCGTGCGCGCCGATCTCGCCCACCCGCAACCCGTCCTCGCCCGCCCGGACCAGCAGCCGGAAGATGGCGAGCCGGGCATCGTGGCCAAGGGCGGCAAGGGCGCGGGCGGGGGGCGTGGTGGTGCTCATGTGGCCAGATAAAACTACATTTCTAGTTTTGTCGAATCTTTTCCGCACGTCCTGTCAGGGGCCACCAAAAAGGTCAGCCCCCATGACCTTATGTTTCGCGCGCGAAACAATGCGGCAGAGGTGCTGACCTACTTGGCTGCCTGCGAGATCGTCCCCGGCGGCAGCCACATGCTGATGATGGACTGCCACTCCGACGCGGTGCTGGAGGCGGCGCTGGGGTGAGGGGTTGTCAGCGGGGACGTCTGCGCGAAGACTGCCCTGACGCATCAGCGCGGGAGGCTGTCCCATGTCGGACAAGGTATCGGATCTGCCGGATGATCCCGTCCCCACGGCGGCGGAGGTGCAGGCGCTGCGGGCCTTCTTTGTGGCACGGCGGGATGGTTTCGCAGAGGACACCGGGACGGCCGAGGCCGCGACCCGCGCGATGATCGCCCGCAAGCGGGCCGCATGGGGGGTGCCGGGCGGGGGCGGCTGACGCCCCCGCCCCGCCGTCCTCAGGCCGCCTGCTGCAGCGGGGCGACGGGTTCCCAGGTCGGGCCGGGGCGGTAGCGGGCGGCGAGCTGGCCGTCCTTCAGGGTGAAGAGGTGCAGCCAGCCGTTGTCGAAGAGCGCGCGCACCGCGTCGTGGCGGGCGAGGATCTCGGCGATGGCCTCTTCCGGGGCCTCGATCATCACCGACAGGCGCAGCGGCTCGTGGGCCAGCGCCTCGCCGTCATGCACCGCCTGCCAGGGCAGGCCGGGGCGCAGGACGCCGCCGTTGCCCTGCACCACGCCGATGCCGCCGACCACGTTGTGAATGAGCTTGTTGCCGCCGCCGAAGGCCTCGGGCGCGACGCTCGAGCCGTAGTATTGCAGGCTGATCCAGCTCGCGACGACCACCGGCGCGGCGAGGATCAGTTCCAGCGTGCCGAAGCCCGCGTCCGCCTGCCAGTCGTAGCTGTGCAGGAAGGCCCGCCCGCCGAGATCGGCTCCGGCGGTGGCGGTGCGCGGCGCGGCGATGAAGGCGGCGCAGCCCGCGAGCCCCCATTCCGGCCGCACCTCGGCCCAGTTCAGCGCCCGCGCGCCGAGGCTGTCGCCGCTGGCGCCCGCGATCCGCAGCGCGCGCTCGGACCGGGCGAGCTTGCCCGCCGCGGCGAGCCAGCCCTTCACCTGCACCAGGTCGCCGGCCCGGACCCCCGGGTCGCAATCCTCGTAGAGCGTGATCGCGTCGGTGGTGGTGTCGTGCAGCCCCGCCACGAAGAGCGTGTCGGCGGGCAGCTCGACGCCGCGCGCAGGCAGACCGGCGCGCGCCTCCGGGTCGTTCAGCAGGATCGCCAGCAGCCGGGCCGAGACCTCGCCCGTGTGGCCGCCGCAGGCGCCGCAGTGATAGGCGCTCTCGTGCGGGTTGTTGGTGACCTGCGCGCCGTGGCCGAGCAGCAGCACGATCCGGCCGTGATCCCGCGTCAGGCTCATCGCCTTCAGCACGGCGGCGGCGGTGTCGGCCTTGGTCTCGGCACTCAGCTCCTCGGCGAAGCGCGGCGCGGGGCTTGGGGCGGTCTTGCCGCCGAGGCCGAGCGCGTCCTTGACGAGTTTCGCGCCGTACATCGGCCCCGCCGCCTCGACGAAGGCGAAGGACGAGACCGCGGCCTGCCGGAACCGGCCCCAGGCGCGGGTGGCGCGGGCGGCGATCCGGGTGCTCTCCTCGGTGGCGGCATCCCCCTGCGCGGTCGAGCCGAGGCCGGGGGTCAGCAGCACCGGCAGATGCGCCTCGACCACGTCCGAGCCGGGCGCGGTATGCGCCAGCGGCAGGCCGAAGAACCCGGCGAAGCCGATCGTGTCGATCTCGGGCGACTGGGCCTCCAGTGCGCGGCGGAACACCTCGGAGCGGACATCGATGCAGAAGGCGGCCTGCAGCGCGGCGCGCGGCTTCTGCGGCGCGGGACCGGTCAGCGCGCCCGCGAGACGGCGCTGGTGGGCGCGCTCGGCGGCCTCCTGCGCGATGGCATCGACCACGTCGTCGGCCGAGGCCGCGACCGGCACGGCATGGGCGGCGACGGTATCGGCCCAGGATTGGGCCACGGCGGGGGTGGCGGCCAGCAGCGCCTCCTCCCAGACCAGCCGGATCGCCAGCAGGTCGCCGAGCGTGGTGTCGGTGCCGCCCTGCAACTCGGCCTGCCACAGGAGCCAGCGCGCATGCTGCGCCCAGCCCCCGAGATCCATCAGCAGCCGGTGGAAGGCGGTGTCGGCGGCGGCCTCGGTGATCCCCAGCCGCTCGGCGGCGCGCAGGATGGCGCGCTCGGGCGTGTCGGGCGCGGTGGCGACATGGGTGCAGAACCCGTCGAGACCGGCGATCTCCGGGGTCAGGTCATGGGTCGCCCAGGCCTGCCAGGCGGCATAGGCCGACTGCCCCGGCGTGGGGGTCCAGAGCGCCTGGCCGCGGTCGAAATAGCCCGCGGCCCACAGTCCGAAGGTCTTGGCGATCACCGCAGGCCAGTCCGTGCCGGTCGCCCCGGCCACGAGGTCCGCGAGCGTCGGCAGCGCCGCGGCCTGTGCCCGGTCGGTGCCGAGGGCTGTGGTCAGCTCGGTCACGCCGGCGGGGGCGAGGGGGCTGTCGCAGGCGGCGAGTGCCGCGCCGAGGTCGTCGTCGGTGATCCGGCCCTCGGCCAGCGCGGCCCGGTAGGCGGCGCGCGGCTGGGTCAGGGCGATGCCGCCGACGCGGGCCAGCCGGGCGGCGGCGGTGGCGAGATCCTCGCCGGTCTGGCCCAGCACCGGGTTGACGGCCACGGTGGCGTCGAGCGGGAAGGCGGGCGGGATGGCGCGGACGGCGCGTTCGGCGGCACCGAGAAGGTCGGAGACCCGGGCGGGGGCGATCTGGCTGTGCTTCAGGAACATGGCTGTCTCCGTGATCTCTCTGGGCATCTTATTGGGTCTTCGCCGCCCGGAACCCGCCGATCAGCCGGTCCAGGAGCGCGTTGAGGTAGAGGCCGTTGGCGATGTGGACGCGCAGCCCGGCGGTGGCGGGGTGATGCGCCCAGAGCGGGAAGAGCGCCTGCGCGAAGGCCACGAGGCCGAAGGAGCCCACCGCCAGCACGATCAGCGCCCATTCCAGCGGCCCGGCCACCGGTGCGGCCGGCAGCGACGGCCCCCAGAGCGCGGCGGCGAGCAGCTGGAAGCTGAAATAGGCCGCCGCCGCCCCCAGCGAGGCAAGGGCCGTGCGCCGGGTCAGCGCCGCGGGCGCGGCATCGGCGAGGCCCTGCGCCACCAGATAGGCGACGCCGAAGATCAGCATCGCGCCGAGCGCCAGCGCCTGCGGGGTCTTCGGACCGGCGATCAGGCCGAAGACGGCGGCGACCGCGCCGTAGAGCACCAGCGCCAGCGCGAAGGACTTCAGCACCGCGCCGAGGTTCGGCACCGCGACCGGGCCGGGCCGCTTCAGGCTGGCGACCGCCGCGACCGCGCCGCCCGAGGCGAGGAAGGCATGCGCCTTGTAGAGCGAGTGCGCCACGATGTGCAGCAGCGCCAGCGCCCAGAGGCCGAGCCCGCACTGCAGCAGCATGAAGCCCATCTGCGCCACGGTGGACCAGGCGAGCGCGGTCTTGATCGCGCTCTGGGTCAGCATGACGACCGCCCCGAAGAGCGCCGTCAGCCCGCCCAGCACCACCAGCGCGCCCATCGCGCCGGGGCTGGACTGCACCAGCTCGGCCAGCCGGATCACCAGTACGCCGCCGCCGTTGATGATGCCTGCGTGCAGCAGGGCCGAGACCGGGGTCGGGGCCTCCATCACCTCGGTCAGCCAGCCGTGCAGCGGGAAGGCGGCGGTCTTCAGCGCGGCCGCCAGCACGATCAGCGCGATGGCGAGCTTGACGGCGGGCCCGGAGGCCGCGGCCGCGGCGGGGACCAGCGCCGCGATGTCGACGGTGCCGGTGGCCGAGACCAGCAGCAGGGTGGCGAGCACCAGCGCCGCATCGCCCGCGTGCCAGACCAGCGCGAACTTGGTCGCGGCGCGCTGCGCCTCGGCCCGCTCGGGGTAGAACAGCAGCAGGTGCCGCAGCCCCAGCCCGATCGCGGCGAAACCGGCGATCAGCACCGGCAGGCTGCCCGCCTGCACCAGCACCAGCACGGCGGCGAGCGTGGCCAGCATCAGCCCGTGGAACGCGCCCTCGCGCGCCTCGCCGTCGAGGTAGGTCCGCGAGTAGCGCATCACGATCCAGCCGACGAAGCCGACGAGCAGCGCCATCGTCGCGCTGACCGCGTCGAGCCGCAAGATCAGCGCCCCGCCGCCGAGGCTGACCGGACCGGCCAGCAGCAGCTGCCCCACCCCGAGCGCGCCGAGCGCCAGCGCGCCGAGCGCGGCCAGTTCCGACAGGCGCGGCAGGGCACCGGGGCGGCGGCCGGGCGAGCGCGCGGCGAGCGCCGCGACGGCGAGCAGCAGGAGGGGCGCGAGGGCGGGCAGCGGCAGGGCGGTGAGGATCGTCATGTCGGCTCCGGGGGCTGAAATCAGGGGTTTCGGAGCAGATAGAGGGATGCGGCCTCGCAGAAAATTACATATATTCTCGCAAAACGTTCTGTTTGGTAGAAGTATATGTCCATTCTCAACCTGCATCACCTGCGGCTCTTCCGGGCGGTGGCGCGCGACGGCACGCTGACCGGGGCCGCGCGCGGGCTGAACCTGTCGCAATCGGCGCTCTCGACGCAGATCAAGGCGCTGGAGGCGGCGCTCGGGCACGACCTCTTCGAGCGGCGCGGGCGCGGGCTGGTGCTGACCGAGGCCGGGCGCATCGCGCTCGACCATGCCGAGGCGATCTTCCGCGCCGCCGAGGACCTGACCGCCACCCTGCGGCAGGGGGCGACGGCGCGCCGCGCGCTGCGGGTGGGGGCGCTGGCGACGCTGTCGCGCAACTTCCAGATCGGGTTCCTGGAGCCGGTGCTGGGCCGGGCCGATGTCGAGGTGGTGCTGCGCTCGGGCGCGCAGGCCGAGCTTCTGCGCGCGCTTGAGGCGCTGGCGCTCGACGTGGTGCTGACGAACCTCGTGCCCGCCCGCGACGCCGCCAGCCCCTACCGGGTGCACGCGCTCTCCGAGCAGCCGGTCAGCCTGATCGGCACCGCCGCCCATGCCGCGCTGGCCGACCGCCCGCTGGCCGAGGTGCTGGCGACCGAGCCGCTGGTGCTGCCGACGCCCGAGTCGGCCCTGCGCGCGGGCTTCGACGCGCTGGCCGACCGGCTGGCCGTCAGCCCGCGCCTGGCCGCCGAGGCCGACGACATGGCGATGCTGCGCCTTCTCGCCCGCGCCGCGGCGGGGCTGGCGGTGCTGCCGCCCATCGTGGTGCGCGACGAGCTGGCGGCGGGCACGCTGGTCGAGATCCACCGCCTCGACGACATCACCGAGGGCTTCTACGCCGTCACCCTCCACCGCCGCTTCCCGAACCCGCTGGTGGGCGAGCTGCTGGACGTGGCGCGGGGGGATGGGACCTGAGATCAGCTCCCCTCAGCAGTCGGACGGCGTAGAGCAGTTTGTGCACGGGTTCCGAAGTCTACCGTCGCTGCAGCGACTTGGACGATGATCTGTCATGCCGGAGGTTCCGCGGTAACGAGGTGCGGCTGCAACAGCATGCACTGGCCTACAATTTGGCCACTTTCCTGCGCTGTGTTGATCTGCCCGAGGTCATGGTCGACTGGTCGTTGCCCAGCCTGCAACTCAAGCTGATCAAGATCGCCAACCGCGTCGCCCGTCACGCGCGCGCCGTCCGCCCCACCGCAGACTCTGCTCACTTCGATAACAGCTTGGAAAGCGGACAGATTTAGCGATCCCAGCGCCAAACGGCACGGCCTCATAAGTATCAATATGAAACTTTTCAGTATTGATCCTATGTCTGTCAATGTGGTTTAACGCCCCGGCCAGACCTGCATGACTGGTGTCCGTGGAGAAGAACTTGAAAATGCTAAAAAATAAGACTCTTGCCACCACATCCGTGGTGGTTGCGCTGTTCCTTGCATCGGGTGTGATTGCCGAACAAGCCAGTCTTGCCGCCTCCGACGAAGTGATCGTCGCACAGCAGGCCAACCTGGCAGCTGCAACCGATGGCAAGGGCTATGGCCCGCAATCCCCGCGCGACATCGGTGCTCATGACGGCATGAACCGCCGTGCCTTTGGCACTGCTCCGGCTGTCACAGAAATGTCCCTGTGCGACATTCATTTTCATGAGAATGCCGAACACAAGGGTGGCGAATTCACCACCTACGCCGGAAATGGCGACGGTCATGGCTACGGCACCGGGTTCAAATACGATGGCAAGCTGACCGACGCCGAACTCGCGCCTGTCGGCATGACGGTGGGCGCCAGCGACCATGGCGACCTGGTGCCTGGCGATACCATCGAGATCCATTTCGTGCACTCGACCGCGCAAGCTACGCTGGGCCCGACTCTTGGGACCTGCCTGAGCGATGCCATCGGCAACCCGCAGTTGCGTGTCGAAGCTGTTGTGGCCGTGCTGGTCTCTGAAGGCGGCGCGGACTTCGTCGAGATGGCCCGCATCGTAGAAATCGACGGTCTGAACCAGGTTCCGAACCTGCCCAACGATCTCGGTGAGCCGGTTGTCTATGCAGGGTCCACCACGGGCCCGAGCTACAACGAAAAAGGTTCGCCTTTCCAAGTCACATGGAGCGTACGTCCCCAGGTTGTGAAGCTCAACATCGCCTCGGTGGACGCCTGGCTGAAGGACAATCCATTCGAGGAAGATCATGCTCATGGTGTGCGTAACCTCGTCACCAATGTCGATCTTCTGTCCAAGATCGAGTGACCGAAGCGGCCAGACCAAGTACGGTTTGGCTTTCGCGTCACTGACATTCAAAAGCGCCCCTTTGCAGGGGCGCTTTTTTGCGGGTCCTGATCGATGACAACCCCCGTAAGCGCGACGTCGAGGTCCTATGCGGCGATGTTTGACGGCTGCTGTGCATAGCGCCACGGCATGAGGTATTCGATCCGAGATCTGTGGTGCCCGCCGAGGAGGGCTCGAAGGGTGTCGGCGAGGTAGTCGACGGGGTTCTCTCCGTCGAAGAGGGCTGCTGGAGAGCTTCGACCCACTACACCTTTTTTCCGAAATGGCTTTCTTGAGAAATCGGCAGACTCACATGTTCAGATCTCCATGATTTCAGAAATTTCAGTGGTTGGTTCTGGTTCAGAACCAGAGGCCCCTTCTCAAGCTGGACATCTGGCGCCTCAGCTCCTCTCCGGGCGGGGCTCCAGCCGGCGGGCGAGGCGGATCGCCGGGCGTTCCAGCGCGGTGTAGGAGGCCCAGGCCGAGGCCATCGACAGGGTCCAGAGCGCGAGGAACTGCCCCTCGAGACCCGGCACGAAGGTCAGCCAGAGCCCGTGCCAGGCATAAAGCCCGTAGGCCAGCGCGCCGAGCACCATCGCGGCCCGGCCGGGGCGGCCTGCGGGCAGGGCGAGCCGCTCGGTGAAGGCATGGCAGAGAAGCAGCAGCACGATCAGCAGGTCGGTCGCCAGCGCGCCGCTGCCGTCCCAGAAGCTGCCGATGCCGTAGTGCAGGGACAGCAGGCCCAGCAGGACCAGTGCTGCCAGCCCGGTCCCGGCGGCGCGCCGGGCGGTGTTGCGGGCAAAGATCCCGGGGCGGCGCACCACCAGCGCCGCGACCGCGATCCCGGCGAGGAAGTGCTGCAGGTTGCCCGCGACCGAGCGGTTGTCGATGTCGGCCCCGAAGGCGAGCATCAGCGCCAGCCAGAGCGCGCCGAGCAGCGGCAGGGTGGCGCGGCGGCGTGCCATCAGCAGCGCCATCAGCGCAGGCGCGATCAGGTAGAACTGCAACTCCAGCCCGAGGGTCCAGAACACGCCCACGAAGTAGCGCGTGTTCGACCATTGCAGCGCGAAGACGGCGGCGACGAGGTTCCCGGTGCTGACCTCCAGCGGGCCGCCCCAGGCCAGCGTCAGCGCCACCGCCAGCGCGGTGACCAGCCAGAAGAGCGGCAGGATGCGGGCGGCGCGCCGCGACAGGTAGACCCGCAGCCCGGCGAGATCGGTGCGGTAGCGCCCGCTGAAGAAGCCGTGCCCGATGACGTAGCCCGACAGGCCGAAGAAGATCCAGACCGAGACCCGGCCCGGCACGTTCAGCCAGTGCGGGATGGTGTCGGTGTGATAGGCGCCGACCGTGTGCCACCAGACCACGGCGGTGGCGAAGAGACCCCGCAGGATGAGGGACAGATCCACCGTCGCCGGGGTCGCGGGAAGAAGGGCGCTGCGCATGGGCTCTGGTAGTGCGCCCCCCTGCCCCGGGCAAGCGGGGACCGTGCCTCAGCCCGCCCTCAGCCGGGTGGCGGTCAGGGCGCTGGTGACCAGCAGGACCGTTGCCGTCGCCAGCATCAGCGGCAGTCCCCCCGCCTGGTAGGTCAGGCCCGACAGCAGCGTGCCGAGCAGGCGACCCGCGGCGTTGGCCATGTAGTAGAAGCCCACGTCCATCGTCACCCGCTCGGCCCTGGTGAAGGCGAGGATCAGGTAGGAGTGGAGCGCCGAGTTGACCGCGAAGACCGCGCCGAAGGCCAGGAGCCCTGCGACCAGCGTCGCGGTCAGCCCGGCCGAGGGGCCGGGGGCGCTTAGTGCTGCCAGCGTCAGGCCCGCCGGGATCAGCGCCAGCCCCGCCGCCCAGAGCCGGGCGTCGCGCACCAGGGCCGCCTGCGGCCGGGTGGCGGCGCGCAGCAGCCGCGGTGCGCTTGCCTGCACCGCGCCGTAGAGGATGATCCAGAGCGCCATGAAGCCGCCGATCAGGAAGAAGGCGGTGCGGTTGCCCTCCGGGCTGCCGTCCGAGAGCACGGCGGTGAAATAGACCGGCAGGCCGACCACGAACCACACGTCGCGCGCGCCGAAGAGGGTCACGCGCGCCGCCGACAGCCAGTTCACGTTGGCGGACTTCGAGAAGACCTCCGCGAACTTCGCGCCCTTCCGGCCCCGGGGCAGGCCCGGCGGCATGGCGATCCCCACCGCCAGCAGGATCGCCGCCAGCACGGCGGCCATGCCGAGCACCGCCCCGACAAAGCCGAGCGTCGCGAGCAGGCCCGCGCCGAGCAGGAAGCCCAGTCCCTTGACTGCGTTCTTCGAGCCGGTGAGCAGCGCCACCCAGCGGAAGAGCCCGTCGCCGGAGGCGGGGGCCAGCAGCTTGACCGCCGACTTCGAGGACATCTTGGCGAGGTCCTTGGCGACACCGCTCGCCCCCTGCACCGCCATCACGAAGACGACCGAGGCGCCGACGCCCCAGCCGGGATCAAGTTGCGCCAGCGCCAGCAGGGCCGCGACCTGGATCCCGAGCCCCGCGTAGAGCGTCGCGGTCAGCCCGAAGCGCGCCGCGATCCAGCCCGCGCTGAGGTTGGTGACGATGCCCGCGACCTCGTAGAGCAGGAAGAGATAGGCCAGCTGCACCGGCGAGAAGCCGAGCGTGTTGAAGTGCAGAAGCACCAGCATCCGCAGGGCGCCGTCGGTCAGCATGAAGGCCCAGTAGGCGGCGGTGACGGCGATGTAGGCCGACAGCCCTTCGGGCCGTTCAGAAACAGTCATTTCAGGGGCTCCGGGCCTTTGCAAAAAAGGGGCCATCTAGTGTTAACCCTGATGCTTCCCCGGACCTCTCGGGAGATCGGGGAAGCAGGGGGTCAGGCAGGGGAGGCAGCCCTCGGATCAGGGGGCGGATCGGGTCTGTTCAGGGGTCTGGTCCGGCTGCCCGACAGGGTGTCGGACAGATGGTCCGGCAGGGTCCGGAGAGATCTCATGGATGCATCCCGACCATCAGCGCCACGTCCGCCAGACGATGCGCATAGCCGGTCTCGTTGTCGTACCAGGCATAGACCTTCACCTGGGTGCCGTTGACGACCATCGTCGAGGGGGCGTCCACGATCGAGGAGCGCGTGTCGTTGGTGTAGTCGGTCGAGACCAGCGGCCGGGTCTCGTAGCCGAGGATGCCCTTGAGCGGGCCGGCGGCGGCGGCCTCGAAGAGGGCGTTGACCTCCCCGGCGGTGGTCGGGCGCTCGACCTCGAAGACGCAGTCGGTGAGCGAGGCGTTCAGCAGCGGCACCCGCACCGCGTGGCCGTTCAGGCGGCCCGCCAGTTCGGGATAGATCAGCGTGATCGCGGTGGCGCTGCCGGTCGTCGTCGGGATCAGGCTGTTCAGCGCCGAACGGGCGCGGCGCAGGTCCTTGGCGGGCCGGTCGACGATGGTCTGCGTGTTGGTCACGTCATGGATCGTGGTGATCGACCCGTGCCGGATGCCGAGGTTTTCGTGGATCACCTTCACCACCGGGGCGAGGCAGTTGGTGGTGCAGGAGGCCGCCGTGACGATCCGGTGCCGGGCGGGGTCGTAGGTGTCCTCGTTCACGCCGAAGACGATGTTCGCGGTGGGGCCGTCCTTGACCGGGGCCGAGACCACGACGCGTTTCACACCGGCGGCGAAATAGGGCGCGAGTGCGGCCTCGGTCTTGAAGACGCCGGTGCAGTCGATGACCACGTCGACGCCGTCGAGCGGCAGCTTGCCCAGGTCCTTCGTGCCGATGAACGGCAGCCGCGTGCCGTCGATGGTGACGCTGCCCGCGTCATGGGCGAACGCGGCGTCCCAGCGCCCGTGGACGGTGTCGAACTCGAGCAGGTGGGCGTGCATCTCCGGGTCGCCCACCGCGTCGTTGATCCAGGCGATCTGCGCACCGCGCTCCAGCAGCGGCTTCAGGGCGAGCTTGCCGATGCGGCCGAGCCCGTTCAGCGCGTAGACGGTCATGCGGGGGTCTCCGTGCCGGCCGGGGTGCGGCCGATGTCGTCGACGGCGCGTTGCAGCGACAGCCGGTCGAGGCTGTCGAAGGGCAGCGCGGTGAAGGCGAGGATGCGGTTCCGGAGCGCACCGTAGGCCTGCTGGAAGGCGAGGCTCTGCTCGGCGTCGGTGCCGGTGGCCTTGACCGGGTCGGGCATGCCCCAGTGGGCGCTGACCGGCTGGCCTTCCCAGGCCGGGCAGTCCTCGTTCGCGGCCTGGTCGCAGACGGTGAAGACGAAATCGAAGACCGGCGCGTCCTCGCCCTGGAACTCCGAGACGTTCTTGGCGCGCAGCACGCTCACGTCATGGCCCTTGTCGGCCAGCACCTTCAGCGCGAAGGGGTTCAGCTCGGAATAGGGCCGGGTCCCGGCGGAATGGGCGGTGAAGCGGTCGCCGCCGAGATCGCGCAGCAG
>JAUHZL010000384.1 GCA_030425945.1 Alphaproteobacteria bacterium
AGGGCGGTCAGCAGTCGTTCCAGGAAGCCAACCAGGACGGCAAGATCGAGTTCCGCAACGCCAACCTGCTGGAAAACGCGGCGGGCGACCTGATCGTCATGGGCCGCAACATGCAGGTCGTGATCCTGAACGACGCGGGCGTCGAGCGGGCGAGCTACAAGCTCGGCTACGGCACCAAGGTCCACGTCCGCGAGGGTCAGGACATCAAGCGCGGCGACAAGCTGTTCGAATGGGACCCGTTCACCCTGCCGATCATCGCGGAGAAGTCGGGCACCGTGCGCTTCGTGGACCTCGTCTCGGGGATTTCGGTCCGCGAGGACACCGACGACGCGACCGGCATGACCCAGAAGATCGTGTCGGACTGGCGGTCGGCGCCGAAGGGCAACGAACTGAAGCCGGAAATCCTGATCGTCGATCCGGAGACCGGCGAGCCCGTGCGCACCGAGGGCGGCAACCCGGTGACCTACACCATGTCGGTGGACGCGATCCTGTCGGTCGAAGACGGGCAGGCGGTCAAGGCCGGTGACGTGGTGGCGCGTATCCCGCGCGAAGGCGCCAAGAACAAGGACATCACCGGGGGTCTTCCCCGCGTGGCGGAACTGTTCGAGGCCCGTCGTCCGAAGGATCACGCGATCATCGCGGAGCTCGACGGCTACGTGCGGTTCGGCAAGGACTTCAAGAACAAGCGCCGGATCACCATTCAGCCGGTGGACGAGACGCTGGAGCCGGTCGAGTACATGGTGCCGAAGGGCAAGCACATCCCTGTCGCGGAGGGCGATTTCGTCCAGCGCGGCGACTACATCATGGATGGCAACCCTGCGCCGCACGACATCCTGCGGATCCTCGGCATCGAGGCGCTGGCCAACTACCTCATCGAGGAAGTTCAGGGCGTCTATCGCCTGCAGGGTGTGCGGATCAACGACAAGCACATCGAGGTGATCGTTCGCCAGATGCTGCAGAAGTGGGAAATCCTCGACAGCGGGGACACCACGCTTCTGAAGGGCGAGACGGTGGACAAGGCCGAGTTCGACGAAGCCAACGAGAAGGTTCTCGCGAAGGGCGGGCGTCCGGCACAGGGCGAGCCGATCCTGCTCGGGATCACCAAGGCGTCGCTGCAGACCCGGTCGTTCATCTCGGCGGCCTCGTTCCAGGAGACCACCCGCGTGCTGACCGAGGCCTCGACCCAGGGCAAGCGCGACAAGCTGATCGGTCTCAAGGAGAACGTGATCGTCGGTCGCCTGATCCCGGCCGGGACGGGCGGTGCCAGCCAGCGTGTGCGCCGGATCGCCTCCGAGCGCGATGCGAAGGTCATCGAGGCCAAGCGGGCCGAGGCGGAAGCCGCGGCAGCCCTCGCGGCCCCGAGCGATGCAGACGTCTTCTCGGGCGTCGCGGACCCGTTCTCGGACGTGCCGGAGAGCCGGGACTGAGACCGCCCGCAGGCCGGGTCCGCCCGGCCCCGTGATACCGGCCCCCGCGCGTGCAGCGCGGGGGCCTTTTCTTTGCCGTCCCCGCGGGCTACGCGGTCGGGGTTGCCCCCTGTCCCGAGACCCCGATGGCCCTGACCGACAACACCCGCGGCGCGCTCCTGATGGCGGCGAGCATGGCGGCGTTCACCTTCAACGACGCCTGCATGAAGGCGCTGGCGGGTGACATGCACTTCCTTCAGGCGCTGGCGCTGCGCGGCATCCTGACGACCACGGTTCTGGTCGGGATCACCTACGCCTCGGGCGGCTTCGCCGTGCGGATCTCCGGCCGGGACTGGGGCCTGCTGACGCTCCGCACGGGGTGCGAGGTCCTGGCGGCCCTGCTGTTCCTGTCGGCGCTTTTCCACATGCCGCTCGCCAACCTGTCGGCCATCCTGCAGGCGTTGCCGCTGACGGTGACGCTGGCCGGGGCGCTGGTTTTCCGCGAGAAGATCGGCTGGCGCCGCCTGACCGCGATCCTCGTGGGCTTCGTGGGCGTGCTTCTCATCGTGCGTCCGGGGGCGGAGGGCTTCACGATCTATTCGGTCTACGGCGTCCTTTCGGTGCTGGCGGTGACGGTGCGCGACCTCGCGGTGCGTCGCATGGCGGCCAGCGTGCCATCGACCCTGACCGCGCTCCTGGCGGCGGCGGGGGTGACACTGCTGGGGGCAGGGGGCCTGTTCTTCGTCGAGTGGGTGACGCCGACGCCGCTCGACCTCGCCAAGCTTGCGGGCGCGGCGGTCTTCGTGATCGCGGGCTACCTGACCGTGGTCATGGCGATGCGGGTGGGCGAGGTGGCCGTGGTCGCGCCGTTCCGGTACTTCAGCCTCGTCGTGGCGCTTGTGCTCGGCTACGTGGTGTTCGGCGACTGGCCGACCCCGCTGACCCTGCTCGGGGCGCTGATCGTGGTGGGGACGGGGCTCTTCACCCTCTACCGCGAGGCGCGGCTGGGACGGGTGCGCAAGGTCCGCCCGCCGGCGCGCTGACCGGGGGCCCGCCGGGGCACCGGGGCGATGTTGACAACCCCTCCGACTCCCCGTATAGCGCCCGCACTTGGGTCGGGCCTTGCCCGTTCCCCATCAAAACATGTCGTGGTCACGATCCGGGCCGATGCCCCGATCCTCTGGAACTCCACCGCGTCGATCCCGCGCCCGAGCGGATCGAATGCGGTGTTCTGCATTGCGATCCCTTCACGGAAGGCCGCGACGCAGGGTCCGATCCGGCCACGCCGACCGACCTGCGCCTGACAGCGCAAGACAAGACCCGCCTTCTGCGAGAGGGCACACAGGAACGAGCAAGACGGGGAACCGAATGCCGACGATTCAACAGCTGATCCGCAAGCCGCGCGATCCGAAAGTCAAGCGCTCCAAGTCGCAGCACCTGGAGTCCTGCCCGCAGAAGCGTGGCGTGTGCACGCGCGTCTACACCACCACGCCGAAGAAGCCGAACTCGGCAATGCGGAAGGTGGCCAAGGTCCGGCTGTCGAACAGCTACGAAGTCATCAGCTACATCCCCGGCGAGAGCCATAACCTGCAGGAACACTCGGTGGTTCTGATCCGCGGCGGTCGTGTGAAGGACCTTCCCGGCGTCCGCTACCACATCCTGCGCGGCGTGCTCGATACC
>JAUHZL010000385.1 GCA_030425945.1 Alphaproteobacteria bacterium
TCGGGTCGAGGGTCGCCAGCGTCTCGGGGTGCAGATAGCCGACCTCGCCGCGCAGGAAGGGCGCAAGGTCGTTCGGGTCGCTCAGGTCCACCGGGTTCGCGGCCAGCGGGGCGGTCAGCGGGTCGAGCCCGCGCAGGGTCACGCTGCGCTCACCGAGGCGCAGGCGACCCTCGAGCACCGGCGAGACCAGCCACCCCGCCCGTCGCAGATCGACATACGCCGACTGGTCGAAGAGCCGTCCGTCGGGAGCGCCCAGCGTGTCGAGGTCGTTCTGTCCCAGCGCGGCGGCGGCCCGGTCGTAGCTGGCGCGCGCCTCGGCATTGATCGCCTGGACCCCGGACCAGAGCGCCGTCGCCAGCGCAAGGCCCAGCACCAGCGTCAGCGCTTGCCCCGGATGGCGGCGCCAGTGTCCCCAGAGCGCCGAGAGCGCGGCACCCGTCACGCGAGCCGCCCCCGGCTGAGATGCGCGCGGGCGTCGAGGCGCGCCGCGAGGCGGGTGGAATGGGTGACCATCAGCAGGGCTGTCCCGGTGTCGCGCACGAGGTCCAGAAGCAGGTCCAGCACCGCGTCGCCGGTCGCCTCGTCGAGGTTGCCGGTGGGCTCGTCCGCAAGGATCAGCGGCGGCCGGGCCGCCAGCGCCCGCCCGATGGCGACGCGCTGCTGCTGGCCGCCGGAAAGCTGCTCGGGATAGCGGCCCGCGAGCCCGGTCAGGCCGAGACGGTCGAGCAGACGCGCTCTCCAGGCCGGGTCATGCCGCCCCGCCAGCCGGGCCTGGAACGACAGGTTGGCGGCCACGTCCAGCGAGGGGATCAGGTTGAACTGCTGGAAGACAATGCCGACGCCCTCGCGCCGGTGGCGCGCGCGGCCGGCATCGTCGAGCCGGGACAGGTCCTGCCCGCCAACCATCACGCGCCCGGCGTCCGGCACGTCGAGGCCGCCCACGAGATGCAGCAAGGTGGACTTGCCCGAGCCGCTTTCGCCGGTCAGCGCCAGCGACCGCCCGGCGTCGAGCGTCAGGTCCACCCCCTGCAGCACGCGCTGCGGGCCATCCGCGGAGGCATAGGTCTTCTCGACCCCGGTCAGGGCAACAAGCATCGGGTCCTCGTCCGTCGTCCGACCGGCAACCTAGGCGGCGCCGGGCCGGTTGCGAGCGCGGCGAATTGGCCCTAGGACGGGCTGTCCTGTTGCCCGAGACCTTCCATGACAATTTCCGTCTCCGACCTGGCGCTCTACGCGGGGGCCCTGTTCATCCTGTTCCTGACCCCCGGCCCGGTCTGGGTGGCGCTGATCGCGCGCACGCTGGCGGGCGGGTTCGCCTCGGCCTGGCCGCTGGCGCTGGGCGTGGTGGTGGGCGACATGGTCTGGCCGCTGCTGGCGGTGATGGGCATGGCCTGGGTCGTCGGCACGGTCGACGGTGCGATGGCGGTGCTGCGCTGGGTGGCGACCGGGATCTTCTTCTGGATGGGCTGGGGCCTGATCCGCAACGCGGGCAAGCCGGTGTCGAAGGACGGCCGCCTGACCCGGCCGGGGCACTGGGCCGGGTTCGCCGCGGGCGTCGCGGTGATCCTGTCGAACCCGAAGGCGATCCTGTTCTACATGGGCGTGTTGCCGGGCTTCTTCGACCTGGGCGGACTGGGCTGGCCCGACATCGCGGCGATCGTCTCGATCTCGGCGGTGGTGCCGCTGATCGGCAACCTGTTCTTCGCGCTCTTCGTGGACCGGATGCGGCTGCTGCTGGCCTCGCCCGACGCGCTGCGCCGGGTGAACGTCGTGGCGGGGGCGCTGCTGATCCTCGTCGGCTGCGTGATCCCGTTCACCTGAGCAGGGCCTGCGCGACCTCGACCGCAACACCGAGGCCGAGACCGGTGAAGACGAGCCCGAAGAGCGCGGTGAAGCCGCGTTCGGCCCGGGCGAAGAGGGCGCGCGCCGGGCGGGTCGCGAAAACGGTCGCGGTGGTGCCCTGCAGGATCACCGACATCCCCGAGCAGACGGCGGCGACAAGGACGAGGAAGCCCTGGTCCGCCTCGGGCGGCACGAAGGCGGTCAGCACCGAGCCGAAGAAGAGCGCCGCCTTCGGATTGGTGATGCAGGTCACGAAGCCCGTGCCGAAGGCGGCGCCCCGGCTCTGCGGCAGGCGGGCCAGGCTGCCGCCCGCCCCGGCACGCACGCTGAGCAGCGCCCGGACCCCGAGCCAGACCAGCCAGAGCGCGCCGAGGCCACGGATCGCCAGCATGGCCTGCGGCATGTGCCGGAAGACGAGCGCGACGCCCAGCATCGCGAGGACCGCCCAGACGGTGACCGCGAGCGCCACGCCCATCGCCGTGGCCATCCCGGCGCGCCAGCCCCGGCTGACCGAGGCACTCATCACCGCGAGCATGTTCGGACCGGGCACCGCCCAGGCGAGCACGTTGGCAGTCACGATCGGAACGAGGGCGGAAAGCGGGTCCAAGGCAGGTCCGGGCGGGGCGGGTCGGCGCGGAGACTGCGCCCGGCCCAGGCCGGTGTCCACAGCCCGTCGAACGGCGGCGGCACGGGCCGGGACAGACCCTAAATCTTGTGTCTTTCCCGTGACATTGCCCGGGTGACCCTCTATAAAATGGCGAGCACGAGCAAGGACAATCACGCATGGCAGAACCCGCCCAGGCACCTGAGGAATACGGTGCCGATTCCATCAAGGTTCTCAAGGGCCTGGAGGCCGTTCGCAAACGTCCCGGCATGTATATCGGGGACACCGACGACGGCTCGGGCCTGCACCACATGGTCTACGAGGTCGTGGACAACGGCATCGACGAGGCGCTGGCCGGTCATGCCGACGTGGTGCGCGTGAAGATCCACGCGGATTCCAGCGTTTCGGTGTTCGACAACGGGCGCGGAATCCCGGTGGCGATCCACAAGGAAGAAGGCGTCAGCGCGGCCGAGGTCATCATGACCCAGCTGCACGCGGGCGGGAAATTCGACCAGAACAGCTACAAGGTGTCCGGCGGTCTGCACGGCGTCGGCGTCTCGGTCGTGAACGCGCTGTCGGACTGGCTGGAGCTGCGGATCTGGCGCGACGGCAAGGAGCACTACGCCCGC
>JAUHZL010000386.1 GCA_030425945.1 Alphaproteobacteria bacterium
TGGCGGCCCGAATGCGGCGAGGCGAACACCACCGGAGTGGCGGGCGCGGGGCTCAGACGCAGGGAGAAGGGCTCGACCGACATGACGCAGATATAGCCCTCTTTTTCCCTCTGCCAAAAGGCTTGAACCCCCCCGGCTTCCCTTTTATAGAGCGCTGACCCGAGCGGCGGAGACCTGCCGCGCGAGGGCGGTTAGCTCAGTGGTAGAGCACTACGTTGACATCGTAGGGGTCACAAGTTCGAACCTTGTACCGCCCACCATCGTCGCCCGTGACCGGGCCCCGCAACCCCGGCGCTGCTCCAGCGTCCGCCTGAGGAGAAGACCATGAAGGTCCGCAACTCGCTCCGCTCGCTGAAGAGCCGCCACCGTGACTGCCGCGTCGTCCGCCGCAAGGGCCGCGTCTACGTGGTGAACAAGACCCAGCGTCGGTTCAAGGCCCGCCAGGGCTGATCACGCGTCCGCGCGTTTGCGAACGGCCGCCCGAGCAGTTGCTCCGGCGGCCTTTCGCATGTCGGCCCGCATGTCCGACACGGGCCCGGCTCACGGGTTCACCGCCTCGGCCAGCATCCGCACCGCCACGTCCTGCGTGACATAGCCGGTGACCTCGAGGCCGCGGTCCCGCTGGTAACGACGGATCGCGCGGCGGGTATCGGCATCGAACCGCCCGTCCACCGCCCCGGGATCGAGGCCCAGCTCCGCCAGCCGCCGCTCGGCCAGCGTCCGCAGAATCGGGTTGCCCAGCACCTGCGCTTCGGCCGCCTCCAGCCGGTCCCGTTCAGCCTGGTTGGCCTCTGCCCCGCGCCGGTCTTCCAGCCGCGCCCGTGCCTCGGCCGAGAACGGCCCGTTCGGATACTGGCGCAGGAACTGGCGATAGGCCCCGGCGCTGTCGTCGGAGACCGCCCGATCCCACGCCTGCCGCTCTTCTGCCCGGGCATTGCGCCGCGCCTCGCGCTCGAAGTCGTCGAGTCGCGCTTCCGCGTCCCGCGCGAAGCGCCCGTCCGGATAGGCGTCGAGATAGGCACGGTACGCCGCCGGGGTATCGGTCTGGCGCACCCGGTCCCAGTACCGCCCCTCGCGCGCGGCCTCCTCGCGCGCCCGCGCCTCGGCCTCCCGGTCGAGCTCCTCCCGGCGCGCGCGCGCCTGATCCGACAGCCGCGCGATCTGCGGCCCGTCGAGGTACCCGGTAGCCTCGATCCCGGCGGTGCCCTGCCAGGCGCGAATCGCCCCCCGCGTGGCCGGCCCGAAGATCCCGTCGATCCCCCGCGTGTCATGGCCCAGCAGCACCAGCGCGCGCTGGATCGCCCGCCGCGCATCCCGGCTGAGGTTCAGCGCCGCTTCCCGCGCCTCGGCCTCCCTCAGGGGCGCGTCGCGCAGGTCGGCGCGCAACCGCTCGGCCTCGGCCCGGTAGCGCCCGCCCGGGTAGGCGTCGAGGTAGGCGCCCGCAGCGGCCTCGGTCCCGATGGCCTGCATGGCCTGCCAGAACCCGTCCTCGCGCAACGCCGCGGCATCCGCCTCCGGCGCAGGCGCAGCGCCGCCGAGGAAGGGCGTCAGCCGCCCGAGATACCCCGTCACCTCGACCCGGCCCGCGAATCTGTCCGCCGCCGCCCCGAGCGTGGTGCCCGGCTGCAGGATCCCGTCCGTCACGAATCGCGTCACGTCCTCCGGCGCGCCGGTCGCCAGCGTCACGCCCTGCGGCACCGCCAGGGTCCCCGGCCCCGTCGTCAGGCCCGCGCCGAGCCGCAGCCGGGCATCCGCATCGAACCCGAGCGCCACGACCGCGCCGCCGGGTTTCGACGCGGCCAGATCGAGCAGCGCGCCGAGCCCGAGCGCGCGCCGCGCCAGCAGCAACGGCTGGCTCGCATCCTCGTCCACCGGCAGGACATAGCTGTCGCGCGGCCCGGTCACGACATGCCCGCCCAGCAGGATCACCAGCCGATCGGCCGCGTCGAGCCCCGCCGCGAGGTCGCCTAGCAGCCGGTCCAGCGCCTCGGCATCGGCATCGCGGGCCGAGACCACGTCGAACCCCGCCGCCCGCAGGGCAAAGACGCTGCGAAACACCGAATCCGCCCCGGCCACGCGCGGAAACCGGTCGTAGTCGCGGCTTCCGACCACCAGCGCCAGGTCACGCGCCAGCGCGGCGCCCCCGGTCAGCAGACTCAGGACAAGCGACAGGATCAGAACCCGCATCGGGACACTCCCGGTGTTGCGGAGCGGGGCTCAGTCGTAACTGCGGCGGTCCTCGATCACCTTGCCGTCGTTCGGCAGGCTTCCGGGCGTCACGACCTCGACCCGGCCCCTGAGTTTCAGGGCCGCCTGCACATGCTCCTCGTAGGCCGGGTCACGTGCAAGGCTTTCGATCTGAACAATCATCACGTCCGCGTCGCCCTCGCGTTCGGCGATGACGCGCGCGCGCAGGATCTCCGGGTGACGCGCCACAAGATCGGCGACCTGTTCGGGCCGCACGAACATCCCCTTGATCTTGGTGGTCTGGTCGGCCCGGCCCATCCAGCCGCGGATGCGCAGGTTGGTTCGCCCGCAGGGGGACGGTCCCGGCAGGACCGCCGACAGGTCGCCGGTCGCGAATCGCACCAGCGGGTAGTCCGGGTTCAGCGAGGTGACGACCACCTCGCCCACCTCGCCGTCGGGGACCGGGTCGCCGGTGCCCGGCCGCACGATCTCGACGAGAACGCCCTCGTCGACGATCATGCCCTCCTGCGCCGGGCTCTCGTAGGCGATCAGCCCCAGGTCCGCGGTCGCGTAGCACTGCAGGCAGGCGATGCCGCGGTCTTCGTAATAGGCCCGCAGTTGCGGGAAGAGAGCCCCGCCCGACACCACCGCCCGCGCGATCTTCAGGCGCAGGCCCATCTCGTCGGCCTTCTCGAGGATCACCTTCAGGAAGTCCGGCGTCCCGGCATAGGCGGTCGTCCCGATGTCATGCGCGGCCCGCGCCTGCAATTCGGTCTGGCCGGTCCCGGCGGGCAGCACCGCGGCGCCCACCGCGCGCGCGCCGCTCTCGAAGATCATGCCCGCCGGCGTCAGGTGATAGCCGAAGCAGTTCTGCACGATGTC
>JAUHZL010000387.1 GCA_030425945.1 Alphaproteobacteria bacterium
AGCCAGGACAAGTCCGGTGTCTTCGACGGCTACGTCAAGGTGACCGTCAAGACCAAGGACCGCGAGCGCTCGATCGCGGGCACGGTCTTCTCGGACGGCAAGCCGCGCTTCATCCAGATCAAGG
The DNA here is from genome assembly GCA_030425945.1 of Alphaproteobacteria bacterium. Classification (GTDB taxonomy): domain Bacteria; phylum Pseudomonadota; class Alphaproteobacteria; order Rhodobacterales; family Rhodobacteraceae; genus Dinoroseobacter. Next base: position 125 of record JAUHZL010000387.1, read on the forward strand.
GCATCAACATCGATGCCGAGATCGGGCAGCACATGCTCTACACGACCAACAAGGACGTGCCGGGCATCATCGGCGCCCTTGGCCGCACGATGGGCGAGAACGGCGTGAACATCGCCAACTTCACTCTCGGGCGCTCGGCCCCGGGTGCGGATGCCATCGCGCTGCTCTACGTCGACGCCCCGATCCCGGCGCCGGTCCTGACCTCGCTGCAGGGCACCGGCCTCTTCCAGTCGGTGCGCCCGCTGGAGTTTCAGGTGGCCTGAAACGGCCCCGACCGCTAAGTCACGGACGCCGCCCCGGTCGCGGGGCGGCGTCTGCCGTTCCGGAAGGATCCTGCGATGACCCTCTATGCCCTTGGCGATGTCCACGGTCAGCTCGACGGGCTGAAGCGCGCCCATGACCTGATCGCGCGCGATGCCGGGTCGGGTCCGGGCGCGGCGCGGATCGTGCACCTCGGCGACTACGTGGACCGGGGACCGGACAGCCGGGGCGTGGTGCGCTACCTCCGTGAGGGGGCGACGCAGCACCCCGACTGGATCATCCTGCGCGGCAACCACGACCGGATGTTCTGCCGCTTCGTCCGCTCGGGCACCGTGCACGACGACCGGATCAAGTCCGGCATCGGCTGGCTGCATCCGCGCCTCGGCGGGGTCGAAACGCTTGAGAGCTACGGTGTGACCGCGACCGAGGCGCGGCCCCGCGACGCCCGGCGCGCCGCGGCCGATGCCGTGCCGCCGGAGGACCTGACCTTCCTCGAAGCCCTGCCGCTGGTCCACGAGACGGACGAGTTGATCTTCGTCCACGCCGGGATCCGGCCGGGCGTGCCGCTGGCCGAGCAGGAGGAAGATGACCTGATCTGGATCCGGGACGGGTTTCTCGACGACGACACCGACCACGGCCGCCTCGTGGTGCACGGGCATACCGCGCTCGACGCGCCGCAGCATTTCGGCAACCGGATCGACCTCGACGGCGGGGCGGGCTACGGACGCCCCCTGGTCCCCGTCGCGTTCGAGGGCACGGACTGCTTCCTGCTGACCGACACCGGCCGCGTGCCGCTGCGACCCTAGGCCTTGGCCAGCTCCAGCGCCTCGCGCAGCACCGCCTCGTCGCCGATATGGTTGGCGAGGATCAGCACAAGCTGCGCGTTCAGCGCGTGGCTTTCCGCCTCGGTCCGCCCCTTGTGGGCCGCGAGAAGCGCCGCGTAGAAGCCGTCGGCATCCGTCAGGTTGGGCGTCGTCACGAGGGTCATGCCTGCCTCCAGAGCTTGGCGATCTCGCCCGCGACATCCGCCGCCGCGGGGTCGGCCCAGCGGGCCGCCACGACCTGGTCGGGCCGGATCAGGTAGAGCGCGCGCTCCGCCGACCCGAGGTAGCGGGCGCGCAGCGTATCGGTCACCTCGGGGGCCAGCGGCGTGGTGCCCGGCACTGTCGGGGCCGCGCAGCCCAGCGCCAGAAGGGTGACCTTGCCCGCCAGCGACGGCAGCAGCCAGCCGTTGCCCAGCGGCGCGTCCGGGGCCACCGCGCCCGGGCGTGACACCTCGGGCAGGCCTGCGTCGTCGGGCGCGTTCCCCAGCGGATAGACGCACGGTTTCGACAGCCGCCCCGAGTTGACCATGCCGCGCGCGAAGGGGGCCTTGGCCGCCAGTGCCAGCACCTGATCGCGGAACAGCCGTTCGACCCCGTCGTCGGGCGTCATGAAGCGGGTGGCACGGGTCGAGTTCAGGATGTTCTCGTCCGTCCCGTGCACACGCTCGGCGTTGAAGTCGTCGAGCACCTTCGTCCCGGCCCGCCCCTGCAGCAGCGCGGCCAGCCGCCAGCCCAGCGCATCGACATCCTGCAAGCCGCCATTGCCGCCGCGCGCCCCGAACGGGCTGACCACATGGGCGCTGTCGCCCACGAAGATCACCCGGTCATGCACGAAGCGCCGCAGCCGCCGACACTGGAAGGTATAGACCGACACCCAGTCGAGGCGGAAATCGCCGTGCCCGACCACCTTCTCGATCCGGGGGATCACCCGCTCCGGGGTCTTCTCGACCTCCGGGTCGGCGTCCCAGCCCAGTTGCAGGTCGATCCGGTAGATGTTGTCCGGCTGCTTGTGCAGCAGCGCCGACTGGCCGGGGTGGAAGGTCGGCTCGAACCAGAACCAGCGCTCGGAGGGGAAATCGCCCTGCATCTCGATATCGGCGATCAGGAAGCGCTCCTCGAAGAGCTCCCCGTCGAAATCGAGACCCATCATCCCCCGGATCGACGAGCGTGCGCCGTCGCAGGCGATCAGGTACTCGGCCTCCAGCCGGTAGGGGCCGTCCGGCGTCTCGATCTCGGCCACGGCATGGTCGCCGCCCTGCGAGACCGAGACCACCTTGTTCCGGAAGCGCAGGTCGATCAGCGGCTCGGCCGCCGCGCGCTCGATCAGGTATTCCTCGACGTAGTATTGCTGGAGGTTCACGAAGGCGGGCATCTGGTGGCCGTCCTCGGGCAACAGGTCGAAGTTGAACACCTCCGCCTCGCGGTGGAAGGTGCGCCCGACCTTCCATGTCACGCCCTTCTCGACGGCGCGCTGCGCCACGCCCAGCCGGTCGAGGATCTCCAGCGACCGCTTCGACCAGCAGATCGCGCGACTGCCGACCGACACGACGTTGTTGTCATCGGCCACGACGCTGGGAATGCCGTGGTTCGCCAGTTCCAGCGCCATGGCCAGACCGATCGGCCCGGCCCCGACGATCACCACCTTGTGGCGCGGCTCGGGCGCGGTCAGGCCCGGAGGCGGCACATAGGCATATGGGCGATAGTCATAGGGCATGGTGTCCTCCCGTCCCTCCCTGTCCGGCCTCAGTCGCGCCGGAACAGCCTGATCCCTGTCCAGATCGCCGTGCCTCCGAAGAAGGCCCCGGCCATGATCACCACTTCGACCCACGCGATCCCGCCGACCCCGTGCAGGGCCAG
>JAUHZL010000388.1 GCA_030425945.1 Alphaproteobacteria bacterium
CCGGACCACGGCGACGCGTCGCTCGCCTATGAAAAGGCCATGCGCGAACGCAACCGCCTGCTGAAGGATGGCGTCGCCGATGCCGGCTGGTACGGGGCGCTCGAGGGGCAGATGGCCGAGGCCGCCGCGCAGATCGATGCCAACCGCCGCACCGCACTGGCCCGGCTCGACCGCGCGCTGACGGAAGGCGGCGACCGCTTCCCGCAGGCGGCACTGTCCCTCGCCGGTCCCGACGGGCCGGAGGAGGCGCCGTTCGACGCCGACCGCCTCGCGCGCCTCTGGGCCGACACCCGCCACCGGGACCTCGCCGCGGGCCGCACCCTGGTCGGTCCGCACCGCAGCGACCTCGACGCCGTCTACACCGCCAAGGCCCTGCCCGCGCGCGACTGTTCGACGGGCGAACAGAAGGCGTTGTTGCTCTCGCTCGTGCTCGCCAACGCCCGCGCGCTGCGCGAGGACTTCGGCGCCCCGCCGCTCCTCCTGCTGGACGAGGTCGCCGCCCATCTCGATGCCGACCGCCGCGCCGCCCTCTATGACGAGATCACCGCGCTCGGGGCCCAGGCCTGGATGACCGGCACCGGGCCGGACCTGTTCGAAGCACTCGGCCCCCGCGCCCAGCGCCTCACCGTCACCGATGACGCCGGCACCTCGGTGGTGACGCCCGCCTGACCGGCGCGCGCCCCTGCCCTTCTTCTTGGCAGAAATACTCACGGCCCGACGGGGCCGCCGGGGGCACCGCCTCAGAAGTCGAGGTTGGCCACCGACAGGGCGTTCTGCTGGATGAACTCGCGGCGCGGTTCGACCACGTCGCCCATCAGCTTGGTGAAGATATCGTCCGCATCCGCGGTATCCTCGATCCGCACCTGCAACAGCGTGCGCGCCTCGGGGTCCAGCGTCGTTTCCCACAACTGGTCCGGGTTCATCTCGCCGAGACCCTTGTAGCGTTGCAGCGTCAGGCCGCGCTCGCCCTCGTCCAGCACCGCCTTCAGCAGGTCGAGCGGGCCGTAGATCGGCAGGCCCTTGTCCTTGCGCACCAGCATCGCGGGCTCGGTGTAGACCTCGCGCAGGACCGCGGTGAACCCGCCCAGCCTTCGCGCCTCGCCCGAGCGCAGGACAGGCCCGTCCAGCGTCCGCACCTCGTCGACGCCGCGCACCATCCGGGTGAAGCGCAGGCCATGGTCCTGCGTCAGCCGCCCGATCCAGCCGCGCTCGTACTCGACCGCGATCAGGTCCAGCCGCGTCGCGACCCGGTCGGCCGTGCCCTGCAGGTCGTCGTCCAGCTGTCCCGGCGCGAAGGCCCCGGCAATCGCGGCCTGTTCGAGGATGTGCATCGGGTAATGCGTCGGGAAGGCCTGCAGGATGCGCCGCACCTGCCGCGCCTCCTCGACCACCCGCGCGAGGTCGGCGCCCGCGATCTCCGCCCCGGACCCGAGGCGCAGCACCGCGCCGTCGATCCCCTGCTGGATCAGGTAATCCTCCAGCGCGGTCTGGTCCTTCAGGTAGACCTCGGACTTGCCGCGCGCGACCTTGTAGAGCGGCGGCTGCGCGATGTAGAGGTACCCGCCCTCGATCAGCTCCGGCATCTGCCGGAAGAAGAACGTCAGCAGCAGCGTCCGGATATGCGCGCCGTCCACGTCGGCGTCCGTCATGATGACGATCTTGTGGTAGCGCAGTTTCCGGATGTCGAACTCGTCACGGCCGATGCCAGTCCCGAGCGCGGTGATCAGCGTGCCGATCTCCTGGCTCGACAGCATCCGGTCGAAGCGGGCGCGCTCGACGTTCAGGATCTTGCCCCGCAGCGGCAGGACCGCCTGGTTGCTGCGCGAGCGGCCCTGCTTGGCCGAGCCGCCGGCCGAGTCGCCCTCGACGAGGAACAGTTCCGACTTCGCGGGATCCTTCTCCTGGCAGTCGGCCAGCTTGCCGGGCAGGCTGGCGACATCCATCGCCGTCTTGCGCCGCGTCAGTTCCCGCGCCTTGCGGGCGGCCTCGCGGGCCAGCGCGGCCTCGATGATCTTGCCGACCACCTGCCGCGCGATGGCGGGGTTCTCCTCGAACCACTCCGCGAGCTTCTCGTTCACGAGCCCCTCGACCGCCGGGCGCACCTCGGAGCTGACCAGCTTGTCCTTGGTCTGGCTCGAGAATTTCGGGTCCGGCACCTTGACCGACAGGACGCAGGTCAGGCCTTCGCGGGCGTCGTCGCCGGTGAAGGTGACCTTCTCCTTCTTCGCGATGCCGCTCGACTGGGCATAGGCGTTGATCGTCCGCGTCAGCGCGCCCCGGAAGCCCGCGAGGTGGGTGCCGCCGTCGCGCTGCGGGATGTTGTTGGTGAACGGCAGAACCGTCTCGTGGTAGCTGTCGTTCCACCACATCGCGATTTCCACGCCGATGCCGTCCTTCTCGCCGGTCATGAAGATCGGCTCGGGCATCACGGCGGTCTTCGAGCGGTCCAGATACCGCACGAACTCCCGCACGCCGCCTTCGTAGAACAGTTCGGACTTCAGCGCCTCGGCGGGGCGCTCGTCTTCCAGCGTGATCCGGACCCCGGAGTTCAGGAACGCCAGTTCCCGCAACCGGGTCTCCAGCGTCTTGAAGCTGTAGTCGAGGTTGCTGAACGTGCTGGTCGAGGCCATGAAGCGCACTTCCGTGCCCTTCTCGCCGTTGGCGTCGCCCACTTCGCGCAGGTGCTCGACCGTATCGCCGCGCTCGAAGCGGGCGTAGTGTTCCTTGCCGTCCCGCCAGATCCGCAGCTCCAGCCAGTCCGACAGCGCGTTCACCACCGAGACGCCGACGCCGTGCAGACCGCCGGACACCTTGTAGCTGTTCTGGTCGAACTTCCCGCCCGCGTGCAGCTGGGTCATGATGACCTCGGCCGCGCTGACGCCTTCTTCCTTGTGGATCGCGACCGGGATGCCGCGCCCGTTGTCGCGCACCGAAACGCTGGAATCCGCGTGGATCTTCACGCGCACCACGTCGGCATGACCGGCCAGTGCCTCGTCGATGCCGTTGTCCACGACCTCGTAGACCATGTGGTGCAGGCCCGAGCCGTCGTCGGTGTCCCCGATATA
>JAUHZL010000022.1 GCA_030425945.1 Alphaproteobacteria bacterium
CGCAGAAGGTCCGCATCAGGGGTCTTCTCGACGAGGTCGCGCAGGTTCATCATGTCGGTGGTCATCGGTGGTCCTCTCGGTTCTGGGTTGGCGTAAGCAACCAGACCCTAACCGAACAGCGCCGGTGACCATCTCACCCAGAACCTACACCACGCTCAGGGACAGCATCCTCACAGCGCCCGCAAAGAAGCGCTGCGCAATCTCGCAGTCTTGCCTGCCGTTTTCGGTCTCGACCTACGCATCCGCGCCCGCGTCCCGCCAAGCCTGTCACATAGGGCGGGGGTTCCCTCCGCGGCGAGGAACCGCTGTGCGAACTGGCGGTTCCGCATGCCGATCTTGGTATCGGTCTCGGTCTTGGCCATCGGTACATTCGAATCCAATAGCTTCAACCTTCGCCAATGCCGTCTCAATCGCCGCAGCACAGGACCCGGACGGCCGCCAGCCACCCAGCAAGCAGATACCTCTCCTCCTCAAAACAACTCCAGTTCTCCGCTCCCGCCCGGCGGCTCGAGCGCCGGGGTCTGGATCGGTGCCGCGCTGTCCTCGGACATCAGCCGCTGCTGGACGCGGCCGTCGGCTGGAAAGAACCGAAGCCTCCGCGCCCGCTTCCCGCCAAGGCTGCCCCCGAGGACCGGGATCCCTTCGGTCGCGAGGAACCGCTGTGCGAACTGGCCGTTCCGCATGCCGATCTCGGTCTCGGCCGACAGCATCTGCGCCCCGCCAAAGACCTTGGCCACCAGGTCCGACTTGCGCGAGCCGCGCTTCAGCATTCCGTTGACGAGCAACTCCATCGCGTTCACGCCATAGCGCTGCAGCCCCACACCGTCCTGCGCGCCTTCGGGGAGCAGATAGTGATTCATGCCGCCCATCTTGCGCTGCGGGTCCCACAGGCAGGTGGCCACGCAGGACCCGAGCAGCGTCGTCAGACAGGCGCCGGGGTCCCCGGACACCGCGAAGTCGCCCTGGGCGACATGGATGAACCGGAGGCGCGTCGTCGGGAGGGCTTGTGGAACGCTCATGCCTGTTTTCCCGATGGAGCGCACGGCATCCCCAATTGGCGCGCAGGGCCCGCGTCCTCGGCCCGAGGTTCCATGGGCGTTGCTTCAGGATCGCGCGCGATCGTGAAGCCCGGCCCGGGTCGGCCGGGATCTAGAATTCGTCCCACTGGTTCCCCGCGGTAGAAACGGCGCGCAGCATCGTTCCGGCCCCCATAGCCCTCGCAGCCGGGGGCTCGGCACTCGGGGCGCGCTGCGTAGCCCGGGTGTCCCCTGAATTTCCCGCCGGACTGTCCGCGCCGCCCGTTCGGAAGCGCGCGATCATGTCGGTCAGGTTCTGGGCTTCGCGGGTCAGGGCGTGGCTCGCGGCGGTGGTTTCCTCGAACATGGCCGCGTTGCTCTGGGTGACCTGGTCGAGCTGGTTGACCGCGCTGTTGATCTCGGCGAGGCCCGCTGACTGTTGCTGGGCCGAGGCCGCGATGGCCGAGACGTGGTCGGCGATCCCGGTCACCGACTCGACGATCTGGTCGAGCGCGCGACCGGCATCGTCGACCAGTCCGACGCCGCGCTGGACATGGGTATCGCCCGCCGAGATCAGCGCACCGATCTCCTTGGCCGCTTCCGAAGATCGCTGCGCCAGCGCGCGCACCTCGGAGGCGACGACGGCGAAACCGCGTCCCGCTTCCCCGGCCCGGGCGGCCTCGACGCCTGCGTTGAGGGCCAGCAGGTTGGTCTGGAAGGCAATGTCGTCGATGACGTCGATGATCTTCGAGATCTGCCGGGACGACTCCTCGATCTGGCCCATCGCGGCCACGGCCTCGCGGACGACGCTGCCGCTGTTGACGGCGTTGCCGCGCGCTTCGGCGACGACCTCGTTGGCGCGGGCGGCTCCTTCGGCGGCGGACCGGACGGAGGCCGTCAGTTCGTCGAGCGCAGCCGCAGTTTCCTCCAGCGTGCCGGCCTGCTTCTCGGTGCGCTGGGACAGGTCGTCGGCGGCGGTCGAGATCTCGGCGGCCTCGCCCCGGATCGCGTTGGCGTTCTCGATCACCCCGATCATCGCCGCGTTCAGCTGTTCGACCGCGTTGTTGAAGTCCCGCCGCAGGCCTTCGTGGTCGTCCGGGAAGGGTGCGTCGATCCGGCTGACAAGGTCGCCCTCGCTGAGGCGGCGCAGCCCGACGGTCAGGGCAGAGACGACCGCCTCCTGGTCGGCGATCATCGCCTGGCGGTCGGCGTCCGCGGCATCGAGCGCCGCCTGCGCCGCCGAGACGTCGCTGCCCATCAGGAACAGCTTCAGCGGACGCCCGTTCCGGTCGAGCACGGCCGACAGGGCCCCGTCGAGCAGGCACAGCCCCCCCGACGGACCGGCCAGTCGGACGCGACCGGCGCACGGGGTCCCGTCGAGGACGCCGCGAACCAAGTCCGCGGGCGCGCGTCCGCCCGGGGCTTCGGTGACGAGATCGGCCAGAGCCGCCCCGACCAGCGTGCCCGGCTCCTCGCCCAGGGCCGCGCAAAGGTTGGCGTTCGCGGTGAGCACCCGACCATCGACGCTGATCTCGGCGGTGCACTGGTGGCGGTCGATGCTGGCGATGACGGCGTTCTGCATCCGCTCGGCGGTCACGTCCTTCCACTCGGCCACGAGACCGGCGCGCGTGCCGTCGGCCGCGGTGACCGCGTTGATCACCAGCGAGAACCGGGCCTCGCCGACCCGGATGTCGGCGGTGAAGGGAAAACTCGCGCCCGCGCCGATCCGGCGGCGGGCCCCGGTGCCGGGCGGGTGGAAGACCGCCATCGTCTTGCCGATGATGGTGGTCGGGTCGAAGTCCGGCAGGGTCGTGCGGAAGGTGTCCGCGTGCATCTCCATCAGGCGGCGCGCGGCGGGGTTCACGTAGGTGATCGTCTCGTCGGCATCGACGATCATCAGCGCGGCGGACGAGGCATCGAGCGCCGCCGAGCGGAACCGGTTCTCGGCCTCGGTCCCGGCCGCCGTGCGCAGGGTGCCCTGCAGGTCCTCCAGCGAGCAGGCGATCGCGCCGATCTCGTCCCCGCGCCGGGTATCCGGCACGGGCGTCGCGAGGTCGCCCTGCGCCACGCCGCGCAGGGCGGCGCCGACCCGGTCGAGCGGCACGCTGACCGAACGCGCCAGCCAGATGCCCAGCCCGCAGATCAGCGCCAGCAGGAAGACGATGTTGGTGATGACGTTGACCAGCAGGTCATTCGCCGCCGCAAGTTGGCGGTCGCGGCTGCGCTCGACCATCACGCTCCAGGGGGCGCCGAAGACCTCGATCGGGACATGCGCGACGAAGAGCGCCGCGCCCGTGGCATCCGCCGCGGTGACCATCCCGGACGCGCGGTCCGACAGCAGCGGGCCCAGCTCCTCAGTGTCTCCGCGCGGGTCTCGGCCCCAAGGCTGCGCGGCGCACCGACCGCGCCCAGCAGGTAGGCGGCGACGCCGTCCTCGCCCCCGCTCGGGGCAAGCACGGCCTCGAGCACGGTCCGGTCGACCTGCACCACGACCGTCCCGGCCACACGTCCGCGGGCATCGACCACGCGGCGGGCGAGATAGGCGGTCGGTGGCGCGTCCGGGCGGGACTGATCCTGCGCGAAATCGGAGAAGACCGGACCGGTCACCTCGCGCGCGGCGGCGGCGACCTGGCCCAGCGGCGCGGACCGCTCCACGACGCGGGCGAAGTCGGCCCCTTTCCGGACTGAGTAGACGACGCGCCCGTCGGGATCGACGAGGTAGAGGTCCGACAGCCCGCCCTCCCCGACCAGCGCCTGAAAATAGGGATGATATCGCGCGTGGATGCGCGAGTAGGCGGTGCCGTCCCCGGCCTGCCCCAGCGCCGTGGCGCCGTCCGTGCCGGCCTGGTAGCTGTCGCGCAGGCGGGTTTCGGGATCGTCGGCGCCAAGGCTTGTCCATCCCTCGTGCAGGAAGTCGAGCGCCTCCAGCGTGGTCGGGTTGACCGCGAGTTGGTCGAGGTCGTGCGACAGCCCGCCGAAAAGCGCGACGACCGCCTGCGCCCGCGCCTCCGCCACCGCCATCAGGCGCAGCTCGGCCTCCGCCGCGAGGGTCGACCGCGCGTGCAGGTAGGAAATGACCGTGGTGACCACGAGCGCGGACAGGCTGAGGGTGACCATGATCACCGGCAGCTTGACCGCGACGCGGATGTTGTTGAGCGCTCTCATCGGATCGACCCCCGCAATTCAGGCGCGGGGCGTGCTCGATCGCTCGGACCCCGGACAGGACCGCAGACCCGAACCTGGGCCTGCAGCGCGATCCTTCCGGAGAGATGTGAAGGAAGACTTAAGTGGCGGCGCAGCCGGTGCGCCGCCGGACCGCCTTATTCGGCTGCCGAGGCCGCGGGGGCATCGCCGGAGGCGCCATCGTCGCCGCCGCCTTCGCCGCGGTCGGTCCGCGGTGCGCGCGGCTTGCGCGGGCGGCGCGGCTTGCGCTCGGGTTGCGGGGCCGGGGTGTCGGCCTCGGTTTCCGGGGTCTCGACCAGATCGGCGGTGTCCGGGGTCGCCTCGTCCTGCGGATCGTCGAGCGGCCCGGGACCGGAGGACCGCGCCTCGCCCCGCTGCGGCATCTGGCCCCCCTGCGGCTGGCCGGACTGGCCCTGCTGGGGCGTGCCCTGACCACCGTTGCCGCCCCCGTTGCCGCCACCGGTGCCGTCGGCGCCCTGCTGGCGCTGCTGCTCCTGCATCGCCTCGCCCAGCATCCGCGTGTAGTGCTCGGCGTGCTGCTGGAAGTTCTCGACCGCCACGCGGTCTCCGGCAAGCTGCGCGTCGCGCGCGAGCTGGGTGTACTTGTCAATGATCTGCTGCGGGGTCCCGCGCACCTTGCCCTCGGGGCCGGAGCTGTCGAAGACGCGGTTGACGATGTTGCCGGACGGACGCCGGTTGTTCTTGTTCCGCGAGCGTGATTTCGAAGATCTCATGGAGGTATGTGTTCCGCCTTTGGGCAGTTCAGGACGGGCGCAGCTGCGGCACCCGATCCGTTCAGTCTGACACCAGACCGGTGTCGGAGAAGATCTCTAAGACCGGACGGGACCCTGTGCGGGGTCCGGGATGCGCCATTTCCGTGCAGGGCGCAACGCCGTCCGATTGGAGGGCAGTAAACATCACTGCGACCCGCTGACAAGCGGGAATCGCCTGAACAGCCCCGATGTCCCGCGTTTCGGCCCGAAATCAGCGGTTTTCAGGGGCAAGCGTTGCGCAAACGACGCGGTCGCGCCCGTCGAGATCGGCCAGGCACCGGACGTCGGGAAAGCCCGCGCCGCGCAACATCGCGGCGACCGCCGCCGCCTGCCCCGCGCCCACCTCGAAGAGGACCGTGCCCCCCGGGGTCAGCGCCTGCCCCAGCTTCGGCGCAAGATCGCGGTAGACCGCCAGCCCGTCGCCGCCGGGTGTCAGGGCCAGCCGAGGCTCCCAGAGACGCGGCTCGGGCTCCAGCGCGGCGTACTCCGTCTCGGGGATGTAGGGCGGGTTGCAGACGATCAGGTCGAACCGCCCGGTGATCCCGTCGAGCCAGTCGCCCGGCCGCAGCGCCGCGCGGTCGTCGAGCCCCAGCCGCGCCCGGTTCTGGGCGGCCACCGCCAGCGCGGGTCCGGAGACGTCGATGCCGAGGCCCGTCGCCCCGGGCCGTTCCGCCAGCAAGGTCAGCAGGATCGCCCCCGACCCGGTCCCGAGGTCGAGGACGCTCTGCCAGTCGTGCGCCAGGGCGGCCGCGATCAGCGTTTCCGTCTCAGGCCGGGGATCCAGCACGTCGCCGGACACGATGAAGTCGCGCCCGAAGAAGGCGCGCGTGCCCACCAGGTGGCTGACCGGGCGGCGCGCGGCGCGGGCGGCGATCAGGTCCGCGAAGGCGGCGGCAACCTCCGGGCCGACCGGATCGGGCAGCACGAGGGTCAGCCGCTCGGGCGCGACGCCCAGGGCATGGGCCAGCAGGCGGCGGGCATCGCGGGCCGGATCGGGCACCCCGGCGGCGCGCAGCCGCGCAATCGCCGGGACCAGCAGCGCAGAGCCGCTGCTCACCCGGCGACCTCGGCCAGCTTGCGCGCCTGGTCCTCGGCGATCAGGGCGTCGATGATCTCGTCGAGGTCGCCCTGCATCACCTGGTCGAGCTTGTAGAGGGTCAGGTTGATCCGGTGATCGGTCATGCGCCCCTGCGGGAAGTTGTAGGTCCGGATGCGCTCGGACCGGTCGCCCGAGCCGACCTGCCCCTTGCGCGCGGCGGCGCGTTCGGCGTCGGCGGCCTGCCGCTTCAGGTCGTAGAGCCGAGCCCGCAGGACGCCCATCGCGATCTCGCGGTTGCGGTGCTGCGACTTCTCGGAACTGGTGACGATGATCCCGGTGGGCAAATGGGTGATCCGCACCGCCGAGTCCGTGGTGTTCACGTGCTGACCGCCCGCGCCGCTGGCCCGCATCGTGTCGATCCGGATGTCGGTGGCGGGAATGTCGATGTCGACCGCCTCGGCCTCCGGCAGCACCGCGACGGTGGCCGCCGAAGTGTGGATGCGCCCGCCGGACTCGGTCACCGGCACACGCTGGACCCGGTGCACGCCGCTTTCGAACTTGAGCCGGGCAAAGACCCCCTCGCCCTCGACCCGGGCGATGACCTCCTTGATCCCGCCCAGCTCGGTCGCGCTTTCCTCCAGCACCTCGAACCGCCAGCCGCGCGTCTCGGCATAGCGCTGGTACATCCGCAGCAGGTCGCCCGCGAAAAGCGACGCCTCCTCGCCCCCGGTGCCGGGCCGGATTTCCAGCATGGCCGGGCGGGCATCGGCGGAGTCCTTCGGCAGGAGCGCCAGCCGCAGCGCCTGCTCGACGACCGGCAGGCGGGCCTTCAGGACCGGCAGCTCGTCCTCGGCCAGCGCGCGCATTTCGGGATCGGCCAGCAGCGCCTCGGCCTCGGCCAGGCCGGCCTGCACGGTGCGCCAGTCGGCAATCGCGGCCACGACCGGCTTCAGCTCGGCATACTCGCGCGACAGCCGCGCGATCTCCTCGCCGGAGGTCGCCTGCCCCATCTTCGCTTCGAGGAACTCGAACCGGTCGGTGATCTCGCGCAGCGCGGCTTCGGGTATCATGGTGTCGCGGCTCTAGGCTGCGGCCGATCTTCGGTCAAGTCCGGGCCCGCTCAGCCCGCCAGCGCCGCGAGCCAGCCCTCGACCCGCGCCCGGTTGACGCCCAGGTCGCTGTCGCCGAACCGCAGCCGGGCGTAGATCACCAGCCGCGCGCCATCGCCCTCGGGCACTGCCTCTACCGTGGTGTAGTCGGGGAAGCCCCAGAGCAGCGAGCGGGTGACGAAGGTGATCCGGCCCTCCGCGACCGAGCCCGCGAGGACCCGGGTGCGCGGCGTGGCATCGGCGATCTCGGCGAAGCGCGCCAGCAGGGCCGCCGGGGCCTCGGCAAAGACCGGGCTTTCGAGGTCGCCGCCGGGCCGCACCAGCACCCCGCCACGGCCCGAGGACAGCGCGGGATCGGCGGGATCGACATGCCAGCGCGCCGGATCGGTCGGCGCAAGGCGGACATAGGCGCTGACGCCCACCACCGCGAAGACGAGAAGAAGGGGCGCGAGATAGAGAAACGATTTCATCGACAAGGGCCTTTCCGTTCCCATCTCACCTGAGCCGCCGGGGCGCCGCCGTCAAGGGTTCCCCGGGAGATAGGCTTGACGCCGCCGCGCGCGCCGGGCCAGCCTCGGAGACATGAAACGCCTGATCTGCGCCGCGCTTGCGCTCGCCCCGCTGACCCTGCCCGTCTCCGCCGCCAAGCTGCCGGCCTTCGACGGCCTCTACCGGCCTGCCGAGTATCCCGGCTGGTCCTGCTCGGCCGATCAGGTCGGGATGGACGGCGGTGCCCTCGCGATCCGCGACGGGGCGCTCTGGGGCGTGGAGTCGCGCTGCGACCTGACCGATCCGGTCGAGGTCCGCGACATGCCGGGCGCCCGTCTCTTCACCGCGCAATGCGCGGGCGAAGGCGAAACCTACAGCTACCGCGTGATGCTGATGCAGGGACCCGATGGCGTGCTCTACGTCATCCGGTCCGGCTGGGTCAGCACATGGGTGCCGTGCCCGCGCTGAGGGTCCTGACCCGTCTCGCGGCCATCCTTGCCGCGACCTTCCCCGGCCATGCCGACACGCCGGACACTTCGCCTGATTTCAACGGGTTGTACCGCCCGGCTGACAGCGCACCCGAAGACTGGACCTGCGACCATGTCGGACTTGAGGGCGGCGCCTGGGCGGTGCGCGGCGGCCAGATGATCCAGGTCGGGCGCTGGTGCGAACTGGACCAGCCGACCCCGGTCACCGACATGGACGCGATGCTCTATGACGCCGTCTGCTTCGACGACGACGGTCGCACGGTCCGGCGGCTGTTGCTGACGCGGCGCAAGGACGGCGCGCTGTGGCTGGTGTGGTCGGGCGGGATCGAGCTGTGGCTGCCCTGTGTCCCGCCGGCCTGATCCCCCGCTTCAGCCGCGCCGGGTCCAGCCCCAGAGGCTGAGCAGCTCGACCGCCACATGCGCCCCGGCAATCGCCGTCGCCCCCGTCGTGTCATAGGCCGGGGCCACCTCCACCACGTCGCCGCCGATCAGCCGAAGCCCGGCGAGGTCGCGCAGGATCATCGCCGCCTGCCAGGTCGCGAGCCCGCCCCAGACCGGCGTCCCGGTGCCGGGCGCGAAGGCGGGGTCGAGGCAGTCGATGTCGAAGGTGATCCAGCACGGCCGGTCGCCCACCACCGACAGCACCCGCTCGGCAACCTCGGCCGGTCCCTGCCGGTGCACATCGGGGGCATGCACCACGTGGACCCCCATCTGGTCCGGCGTCGTCGTCCGGATGCCGACCTGGATCGAGGCATCGGGCAGCACCAGCCCCTCCTTCACCGCCTTGTAGAGGAAGGTGCCGTGGTCGATCCGCTCCGGGTCGTCATCGGGCCAGAGGTCCGAGTGCGCATCGAAATGCACCAGCGCCACCGGCCCGTGGCGGGCAGCGGCGGCGCGCAGGTTCGGCAGGGTCACGAAATGGTCGCCGCCGAGCACGATTGCCCCGCAGCCCGCATCGAGGATGCCGCCGACATGCGCCTCGATCCGGGCCGGGACCTCGTGCACCTTGGCATAGTCGAAGGCCATGTCGCCGTAGTCCGCGATGGCGAACTCGGACAGCACGTCATAGGGCCAGCCGAACGGCGGATCGCCCGCCTGCAGCAACGACGCCTCGCGGATCGCGCGCGGCCCGAAGCGGCTGCCGGGCCGGTGCGTCACCGCCTGGTCGAAGGGCACCCCGGTCACCGCGACATCGAAGCCGTCGAGGTCGCGGGTATAGCGCCGCCGCAGGAAGGACGGCGCGCCGCCGAACACGTTCTCGTAGGAGGCGCCGCGCGGATCGGTCCGCCGGAAGCCTGCATCCACCTCGTCGCCCGCGCCTGACAGGGTCATCGCGTGTCCTTTCGGTTCAGGAATATCGTTCAGGGACGGCTCAGCCCGCCGCGCGGGCCTCGACCTCGTCCGCGACCGCCTCGGCCTGGGCCGCCAGTTCGGCGAGGCTCTCGACCAGCGACGGCGGGATCATCGGCACCTCGACCCGCTCCGGTTCGGGCGGCGGCATCGACTGGAACTCCTCGATCACCGCGCGGGCCTCGGCCAGCTCGGCCTGCGCCCGGCGCAGGTCTTCCTCCAGCCCGGCGGTCTTGTCGGCCAGCATCAGCCCGGCCATCAGCAGCATCCGCGCCTCGGTCATCCGGCCCAGCTGGTCGGCGAGCATCTGCGCCTCGCCGTCGAGCAGTTGCGCGGCGGCCTGCAGATAGGCCTCTTCGCCTTCCTGGCAGGCCACGGTGAAATCGCGCCCGCCGATGAATACGGTCACATCAGGCATCGCGCCCTCCCTCGAGGAGCGGCTCGAGCGTCCGCAGGATGGTGTCCATGTCGCGCAGGTCGGCCTTGCGCGCGGCCTGCACCGCCTCGAGATCGGCCGCGAGGCTGCGGTTGATCAGGTCGGGTTCGGTGACGCCGGTGATCGCGGTGCGGCGCAGTTCGGCATTCGCAGCCTGCACTTCCTGCAGCGTCGCACGGAGCGTGCGCAACTCGGCCTCGGCGGCCTCGATCCCGTCTTCCAGACGCTGCGCCTTCGCGCGGAGCGCGTCCACCTCGGCCTCGGACGGTCCGGCAGGCGCGCTCGCCTCCGCCTCCGACAGCGCGGCATCGGCTTCCGCGAGGCGTTGTTCCAAGGCGGCGGTGCGGGTCCGTTCTTCTTCCAGCGCGGCCTCGGCCTCGGCCCGGGCGGCCTGCGCTTCCTCGAGGTCGGCGCGCAGGGCGTCCATCTCGCCATCCGAGGCCCCGGCCCCGGCGGCCGCACTCAGCCCCTCGACGCCGCCGCGAATGCGCTCGAGCGCCTCTGCGATCCGCCGTTCCAAATCGGTGAGTTCTGTCATCGGTCCGCCCGTCTTCCTCACGCCCTGCAGACCGCCTTTGGAGACCCGGGAATCGGAGCCCGTCCGGCGAATCGCACCCGCAGGGCACATATTGCGCAAGGACGCACCGGGACGCAAATCGAACCCCCGCCACCCCAAGGGGTTAGAGGGCTGAGTTGAAGCGCCGCGTCCCCTGCCCGGCACGTCCCGGTTGATCTTCGCCCCTGCGCCCCGTATCAGCCCGGAAACCGCGCGTTTCTGCCCGGAGTTACCGCTCACACGCCCGAAAGGGCCGTTCGGAGGACATCTCGTCTTGGATATCGCCGCCCTGCGCACCGCGCACCCCGACCACTGGATGCGGGCCGCCGCGATCCGCGTGCTGACCCTCGATGCCGTCGCCGCCGCGAACTCGGGCCACTCCGGGATGCCGATGGGCATGGCCGATGTCGCCACCGTGCTGTTCTCGAAGCACCTCAAGTTCGACGCCTCCGCCCCGGACTGGGCCGACCGCGACCGCTTCATCCTGTCGGCGGGCCACGGCTCGATGCTGCTCTATTCGCTGCTCTACCTCACCGGCTCGCCGGACATGACGCTGGAGCAGGTGAAGAACTTCCGCCAGCTGGGCGCGATCACCGCGGGCCACCCGGAATACGGCCACGCCAAGGGGATCGAGACGACCACCGGCCCGCTGGGCCAGGGCATCGCCAACGCGGTCGGCTTCGCGCTCGGCGAAGAGATCCTGCGCGCGCGCTTCGGCAAGAAGATCGTCGATCACCACACCTGGTGCATCGCGGGCGACGGCTGCCTGATGGAGGGCGTCAGCCAGGAAGCCATCGCGCTGGCCGGCCGGCAGGAGTTGTCGCGGCTGATCGTGCTCTTCGACGACAACGGCATCACCATCGACGGCAAGGTCTCGATCGCCGACCGCACCGACCAGCTGGCCCGGTTCGCGGCCTCGGGCTGGAACGTGCTGTCCTGCGACGGCCATGACCCCGAGGACATCGACCGCGCCCTGACCGAGGCGAAAGCCTCGACCGGCAAGCCGACCATCGTCGCCTGCAAGACCCACATCGCGCTCGGGTCGTCGGCGCAGGACACCGCCAAGGGCCACGGCGCGCTGACCGCGCCCGACCTGATCGCGGCCACCCGCGCCGCCTATGGCTGGGAGCACGGGCCCTTCGACATCCCCGCCGAGATCAAGTCCTGGTGGGAAGGCGTCGGGGCGCGTGGTGCGGCCGACCGGCACGCCTGGGAAGACCGCTTCGCCACCCTGTCGGCGGCCAAGCAGGGCGAGTTCACCCGCGTCGTCGCAGGCGAGCTGCCGAAGAAGTTCGCGGCCACCGTCAAGGCGCTGAAGAAGCAACTGGCCGAGGAAGCGCCGAAGCTCGCGACCCGGGTCGCCAGCCAGAAGGTGCTGGAAGTCCTGAACCCGATCCTGCCCGAAACCGTGGGCGGCTCGGCGGACCTGACCGGCTCGAACAACACCCTGACCGGCGACATGGGCGTGCACACCCCCGAAAGCCGCAAGGGCCGCTACATCCACTACGGCATCCGCGAGCACGGCATGGCCGCCGCCATGAACGGTCTGTCGCTGCACGGCGGCCTGCGCCCCTACGGCGGCACCTTCATGTGCTTCACCGATTACGCGCGCGGCGCGATGCGGCTGTCGGCCCTGATGCAGCGCCCGGTCGTCTACGTGATGACGCATGACTCGATCGGTCTTGGCGAGGACGGCCCGACCCACCAGCCGGTCGAGCATCTGGCCATGCTGCGCGCGACGCCGAACATGCTGGTGATCCGCCCCGCCGACGCCGTCGAGACCGCCGAGGCCTGGGCCATCGCCTTGGAGCAAGGAAAGACGCCCTCGGTGCTGGCCCTGTCGCGCCAGAACCTGCCCGCCGTGCGCACCACCCACACGCCGAAGAACCTGACCG
The DNA here is from genome assembly GCA_030425945.1 of Alphaproteobacteria bacterium. Lineage (GTDB taxonomy): Bacteria > Pseudomonadota > Alphaproteobacteria > Rhodobacterales > Rhodobacteraceae > Dinoroseobacter. Next base: position 12,335 of record JAUHZL010000022.1, read on the forward strand.
CGCAGGGGGCCTATGTGCTGGCCGAGGCCGAGGGCAAGCGGCAGGCGATCCTGATGGCGACCGGGTCCGAGGTCGCCATCGCGATGGCCGCCCGCGACCTGCTGCAGGCCGAGGGGATCGGCACCCGCGTCGTCTCGATGCCCTGCTGGGAACTCTTCGAGGAGCAGCCGGAGGCCTACCGCCGCAAGGTCCTGCCCGCCGGGCCGGTTCGCGTCGGCATCGAGGCCGCCGTGCGCTTCGGCTGGGACCGCTGGCTCTACGGCGAGCGCGGCAAGCGCGAGAAGGGCGATTTCGTCGGCATGCACGGCTTCGGCGCCTCCGCCCCGGCCGAGGACCTCTATACCCATTTCGGGATCACCGCCGAGGCGGTCGCCGCCAAGGTCAAGGCGATGCTCTGAGGGCAGCCGCCCGCCGAACGTCACGAGGGGCCGCGTCTCAGCCGGGACGCGGCCCTTGTCCTTTTCGGTCGCGGGTCAATGCCCGCCCTGCCCCGTCATCCGCAGCACCGCGCCGACCGGGGCGATCAGGACCAGCCCCAGCGCCAGCCCCAGCACGCCGTCGAGCGCCGCCTTCACGGTCCAGGCCACCGCGCCCTCGGCCCCGCTGGCGAGGCCCGCGACGAACCCGGCGGCGTGATCGATCAGGTCCTCGGGCGCGTGCCAGCCGATCTCGGCCAGCGAATGGACGATGATCGACCCGCCGACCCACAGCATGGCGGCCGTGCCGACCAGCATCAGCAGGCGCAGGAAGCCCGGCATGCCGCGCACGATCCCGCGCCCGGCCGCCCGGGTCAGCCCCAGCCGCCCGCGCGACGCCATGGCAAGGCCCACGTCATCCGCCTTCACGATCAGCGCGACCGCGCCGTAGACCCCGGCGGTGATGGCGAGGGCCACCAGCAGCAGCGCCGCTGCCTGGAAGGCGACACCCGCATCGGGCGGCAGCGCGGACAGGGCGATGGTCATGATCTCGGCCGACAGGATGAAGTCGGTCTTGATCGCGCCGCGCACCTTCTGCTCCTCGAGGTGGACGGCATCCAGCGCCTTCTCGTCCACCGGCACGTCATGCCCGGCGGGCGGATTCAGCCAGTGCCAGACCTTCTCGGCGCCCTCGAAGCACAGGTAGCCGCCGCCCAGCAGCAGCAGCGGCGCGATGGCCCAGGGGGCGAAGGTGCCGAGCAGCAGCGCGGCGGGCAGCAGGATGATGACCTTGTTGAAGATCGAGCCGCGCGCGATCTTCCAGACGATCGGCAATTCCCGCGCCGGGGCGAACCCGTGGACGTATTTCGGCGTCACCGCCGCGTCGTCGATCACCGCCCCCGCCGCCTTGGCCCCGGCCTTGGCCGCCTGCCCGATCACGTCGTCGATCGAGGCCGCCGCCACCTTGGCAATCGCCGCCACATCATCGAGAAGGGCCAGGGCACCGCTCATTCCGTTTCTCCCGCCGGTCGCATTGCAGCGCAGCATACCCGCCCCGCCCGTTGGCGCAACCGTTAGCGAAAACAGGCGAAGTTAACGCTATCATATGGATAATGCGTCGTTTTTGACCTTTGCCGAGTCGGTGCACCTCTGTATGCAACCGCCAAAGGACTCCGGCATTCAGAGGGCGCACCATGACCATTACCGTCGGCATCAACGGCTTCGGACGTATCGGGCGCTGCACGCTGGCCCATATCACCGAGGCCGCGCGGAACGACGTGCAGGTGGTCGCGATCAACGCCACCGGCCCGATCGAGACCAACGCGCACCTGCTGAAGTACGACAGCGTCCACGGGCGCTTCGGCGGCACGGTCAAGGTGGATGGCGACCACCTCGACCTCGGGCGCGGCCCGATCAAGGTGTTCTCGACCTATGACCCGACCGAGCTTGACTGGGCCGGCGTCGACGTGGTGCTGGAATGCACCGGCAAGTTCAACGCCCGCGACAAGGCCGCCGTGCACCTGACCCGCGGCGCCAAGCGCGTGCTGGTCTCGGCCCCCGCGACCAATGCCGACAAGACCATCGTCTACGGCGTGAACCACCGCGAGCTGCGCACCAACCACCACGTGGTCTCGAACGGCTCCTGCACGACCAACTGCCTCGCGCCGCTCGCCAAGGTGCTGAACGACGCCATCGGCATCGAGCGCGGGATCATGACCACGATCCACAGCTACACCGGCGACCAGCCGACGCTCGACCGCCGCCACAAGGACCTCTACCGTGCCCGCGCGGCCGCCATGGCGATGATCCCGACCTCGACCGGGGCAGCGAAGGCGCTAAAGGAGGTCCTGCCGGAACTCGAAGGCCGCCTCGACGGCACCGCGCTGCGGGTGCCGACCCCGAACGTCTCGGCCGTCGACCTGACCTTCGAGGCCCGCAAGGACGTGACCGTCGCCGACGTGAACGAGATCGTCCGCGAGGCCGCGCAGGGCCACATGGGCGCGGTGCTGGCCTATGATCCCGAGCCCAAGGTCTCGATCGACTTCAACCACACCACGCACTCTTGCATTTTCGCCCCGGACCAGACGAAAGTCGTCGGCGGCCGCACGGTGCGCGTGCTGGCCTGGTACGATAACGAGTGGGGCTTCTCCTGCCGCATGGCCGACGTGGCCGGCGCGATGGGGCGGCTCATCTGAGGCCGGGGGTGCAGCGTCCCCCCGTGCCGGACCGGCAGGAGGGACGCGTGACCAATCAGATCGCACTGGCGCTCGCCCTGCTCATCGTCGCGGCCATCGGCTGGGACGTCTTCCTGAACGACGCCTTCTGGACCGAGATCTGGGCCCGGCGCTTCCTCGGCATCATCGACGCGGCCAGTTTCTGGAACTGACCGCCGCCCGCCCGGTCGGCACACCG
>JAUHZL010000389.1 GCA_030425945.1 Alphaproteobacteria bacterium
CGATCAGCCAGGCCCGGCGCGGGGCGGCGAGGATCATCGGGATCATCATGACGTCGGGCGGGATCGGGAAGACCGAGCTTTCGATGAAGGCCACGAAGGCCAGCGCCCAGAGCGCGCGCGGGTGCTCCGCCAGGCGCATGGTCCAGTCGTAGAGGGTGCGGAGCATGTGCCTGTGTCCTTGCTCAGGTTTTCGCACTTGCAGCATTTGCCCCGGCTCAGGTCAAGGTCCGCAAATCCCTCTGGACGGGCTGTGGCGCAGGCACTACGACAACGCCGGGCCCGAGTGGCGGAATGGTAGACGCAGGGGATTCAAAATCCCCCGCCGCAAGGCTTGTCGGTTCGAGTCCGACCTCGGGTACCAGCCCTTCTCCGAATCGCGATCACGCAGGCTCGGCTGACAATCCGTCCGCGCGCGGGCGATTGTCGTCCGGGCTGAAAACCGGCCCTTGCCCCAATTGCGCCGCGTTGTGACGGGGGCCGCTGTTGCCGGGGGGCGGACAATCCCCGGGGCGCTGTCCGGTCAGGGCCTTGAGGAGCGGTGCGGGTCGGGGAAACCGGTGCGCATCCGGAAACAGCCATCGGGCAAAGCCGGGCAGGATCGTGGCGTCCGCGGCGGGCCTGCGTCCGGAATGTGGAGGAAATGGGGCAGAAATCCTTCGGCGCCGGGGCGGGTTTGCTTAAACTGGCGACATCGGGCCGGGCCCGGTCCGGGGCTCGGGGGCGCTCCGGCAGACCCGAAGACCGGCCGACACGCACTGATCCGCCCCCCGGGGCCAGCCCAAGGAACCCGACGATGACCATGATGCTTGCCCTGCTGTCCTTCGCCGCCCTGACCGTCTTTGCCTCTGTCATCCTGCTGGCCTGGGTCGATCCGGCCCCGCAGCGCGTCGAGGCGGCCGAGTAACTCAGTCCGGCCGCCGCGTGCGCGCCTCGGCAAAGCGGTCGGCGGTGCGCAGGAACAGATCGGCCAGCGGGCGCGTCTCCGCCCGCCGCCGGGCCAGAGCCGCCCCGTTCCGGGCCAGACGCTCGGCCATGTAGGGGTCGGCCCCCACCAGGTCTTCCGCAAGGATATGGCGCTGCCGGGTCCAGCCCTTCTCGCGGACCTCGTTCAGCACGACGCGCAGCCGGAACGAGGCTTGCAGCACCGCGAACACCTCCAGCATCCCCAGCCGGGCATCGGCGCGCGTGCGGTCCTCGGCCGCGACGTGCTGCGCGATCGTGTCGAAGTCCCGGCCGAGGTCGAGCGGAAACACCTCGTCCGCGATCAGCCAGCCGATGTCCTCGGCACCCTGGCGCAGGCCGCAATGCTCGAAGTCGAACCAGGTCAGGTGACCGTCGGGCGCGATCGCGGCATTCGCGGCGCGGGCGTCCCACTTGACGAAGGCAGGCTCGGGCACCGCCAGCGCGGCTTCCAGCGCCTCGGTGTCATAGGGCGGCGCATCCAGTCCCAGCATCTTCGCCATCCGCCGGGGGCCGCGGACATAATGCGCGATCCAGTCGGGCGCGGTGCCGAGCGGGGCGACCTGCGGAGGCAGGCGCACCCGCCGCGCGGCGCGCTGAACATCCAGCAGCGCGTCGACAGCGCGCAGGACCAGCGGCAGCCGGTCCTCGGCCCGCGCGCGCCACAACGCGACCGGCAACCGGTCCGTGCCGCCGTCGCTGAGCACCGTCAGCCCGTCCGCGTGAACGATCAGGTCGGGCACATGCCGGGTCTCGGGCGCGAGCGCCGTCAGCACCGCGCGCTCCTTATCGGCCTCGGCGGCCTCTGTCCGGGCCAGCACGATGACGCTGCGGTCGGCGAGATAGGCGCGCAGGACCGGCCGATCCGGCCCGCCGGGACGGGTCAGCTTGCGGACGGACGCCCCGAGCACCGTTTCGATGCGACGGACAAGGGGCTCGATCTGGGCGTCGCTGGCGATCATGGTCCTGGCGGAAATCGGTGGCGTCTGTGCTTGTCCTGACAGGCGAGACGGGCCGAGATATGGCAAGACTCGGGCAAACCCGGTCCCGCCCGGCCCAATCCGGTGTTCTCCCGGTGAAAACAGTATCCGGGTCTTTTCGGAATTGTTTTGATCGGCGCTTTGTCCGCCCGGAGCCCATTCCGGGATGCCGCATGATTTCAGGGGGTTGGCGCGCGCGTCCGCCCAATCCCGGCGTCTTAAGAATATCTTTACCCCCCAAAGGGATAGAAGGTCCCATTTCCCGGGAAAACCCGGGGCCTTTCGGGCGTTTCGGGATTGATCCCGATTTGGAAATGTCCTGTTTCCGAACGCCCGGTTGAGCGCGGGCAGAATGCGGCCAAAACAAGACATCGATCTGGTCGAATTCCGGCCGGGTGCGGGCCTTTTCATGAATGCGTGCCCGACCCCGGGGGAAACCGACCGCTTTTGAGGCCAGCGGCGGGGGCAGTGCGGCCGAGCGCAGTATGTGAGGAGAGTCGCAATGCCCGGGAGCAAAGGCACCAAGGGAACGAAGGCCACCAAGGGGACCCACGGGACCGCCGGGTCGGCCAAGACCACCACCAGCCTGTTCGGCGGCGTCCTGTCCGGCCTGTTCGGCGGCAAGGCCTCGGCCGGAACCCACGGCACCGGTGGCAGCAAGGGCACCAAGGGCACCGGCGGCACCAAGGGGACGAAAGGAACCAAGGGCACCAAAGGGACCAAGGGGACCGGCGGCACCAAGGGCACGGGCGGCACCTGCGGCACCAAGGGCACGAAGGGCACCGGCGGTCCGACCCGCGACGGCATCGTCATGGGCACCGCGGCCAATGACGTGATCCTGCCCGGCTACATGGATGCCGACGGCGACCTCGTGGATGGCAACGACGCGATCCTGCCGGGCGAGTTCGGCGATGACGACATCATCTATGCCGGTGCCGGCAACGACTTCGTGCGCGGCGGCAACGGCGACGACGAGATCTACGGCGGCGATGGCGACGACGCGATCTACGGCGGCGACGGCAACGACCAGATCTGGGGCGAGAAGGGGTCGGACGCGCTCTTCGGCGAGGCCGGGAACGACACCATCTATGGCGGCTCCGGCTGGGAAAA
>JAUHZL010000390.1 GCA_030425945.1 Alphaproteobacteria bacterium
GTGATCTTGCCCTGCCAGTAGCCCGAGGTGGTGTAGGCTGCGTCCACCGAGCCGTTCGAGACCGCGTCGAGGGCCTCCAGCACCGGAACGAGTTCACCCGGATCGAAGTGCTCGAACTCGACGCTCTCCGAGATCGAGTTGATCTTTTCGACGAAGTCCACGCCCGCCGTTCCGAGGATCGGCAGGTTCTTTCCGAAGGCCGAGGTCATCTCGAAGGTTTCCTGCGCCTGGACGCCGGTTGCCGCAACGGCAACGGCCCCGGCCACAGCCAGAGTCTTGAATTTCATGGTGGTCCTCCCAGTCTTTCTCCCCCAAGTGGTAATTTTTTCTTACCGCTTGGAAGGTAAGCCTTAACGCGTTGCTTCTTGAAATGCACCTGCTTTTTTGCGCTCTCCGGCGCAATTTTATTGCAGACCCATCCCGCGACCAGAAGACCACGGAAAAATCCGTCTGAAAAGGACGGATTCGTCCCGGCCCGCCGTCACCCGGTGACACGTGCCTCGACAGGGTCCCCCGGCGGGATATCTGCCCGGACATGGTGTTCTTCCTGACCCCTTCGACCGTCCTCAATCGCTCGGTCCTCGAAACCCGCCGGCTGCCGAAGCGCATCTTCGACCGGGGGCAGACCGTCATTCCGCGCGGCGGGGTCCTCAGCCGGGTGTTCTGGCGCTTCGTCTTCGAGCACGTGCTGACGCGCTACCTGATCGCGCTGCTGCCGTTCCCGGCGCTGCTGATCGCCTTTCCGGACATGGCGCTGCCGATCTCGCAGGCGCCGCTCTTCATGTTCGCGGCCGTCTATGTGGTCGAGACCCGGTTGCTGGCCGTGCCGAAGGACAAGCGCGACGCGCTGATCCCCGAGGCCGATGCCGCGCGCACCCTCGACGCCTTGTCCGCGCGGGGACGGGGCGTGCTGCAACGGATCGCCGCCGATGCGGGCCTGACCACCGGCGAGCTGCACCTCGTCATCGAGCAGTCGCCCCTCGCCCGGGTCGCGCCGTTTACGCTGGTCTCGGTGCAGGTCGACGGGGATGCGCCGCACCTCATGGACCTGACCGCGGCGCAGCGCGACATGATCGCGACGACCCTCTTCGACGACGACTTTACCGAGCGAACCCTGCAGCGGACGAACCTGCGCGAGAACCACTTCCTGCGGGACGTGGCCTTCGACGCGGGCACGGTGTCGGCCCATGCCCGGCTCGCAGCACTTGCCCGGGCCCGCGCGTCCTAGCCGTCCAACAGGATCACGCGCCCATAGCCGGGCGTCCGGGCAGGTGCGGCCGGGACGGCCCACAGCAGGGGAATGCGGCCGGGCGGCGACGGCAGATCGGCGTCGAGGTCGGTCAGGAGCACGATCATCGCCGGATCAAGCGCCACCGCAGCCGCCAGAACCGGGGCGAAGTCGGTGCCGCCATCGCGCGCCAGCCGCAGGTCCGCGATCTGCTCCGCGCCCCGGCGGGGGTCCAGCACCTCGGTCACGCGCACGGTCTCGTCGAAGCCCAGCAGATGCACCTCGGCCCCGCTGCGGGCGGCGATCCGGACGATCTCGGCGGCGAAGCGCGCCAGGATCGCGTCCGGGACCGAGGAGGACATGTCGAGCCCCACCGCCAGGCGCGGCCTGCGATCGGTGCGCCGCAGGCCGGGCTCGAACACCGGCGCTGGCCGCCGGTCCTGCCGGGCGCTGGCATCCCGCGCCAGCCAGCCGCGCGCGGGGCGGGCCGTCGTGCGCCGCGGCGTTTCGATCAGCGCGTCGGCAAGGCTGGCCCTGAGCAGGCGCTCCCACGGTGTGCGGGTCTCGGGCAGGTCGCGCAAGCGATAGACGAGCGCCCCGATCCCGCGCCCGGCCTGTCGCCCGGCCGCCAGCGCGCGCGCGACCCGGTCCTGCCAGTCGGCGGCCCCCTCGGCCCCGGTGCCCTCCGGCCCGGCCTCGGGGTGCAGGTCGCCCTCGAACCCCTGACGCGCGGCATAGGCGCGGGCGCGCTCGGCGGCCTCGCCGCGCCCCGTGCCGCTGCCATCGGTCAGGGCGAGGAACAGACGCTCGGCATCCCAGCCGGTCAGGGTCTCGGGGACGGAGGATGGCCGGTGCAGCGCCTCCGCGACCAGCGCGCTCGCCTGCACGGCGGGGCGCGGCAGGGCGTAACCGGCGGCGAGAAGCGTGTCGTTGATCAGGCCATCCGCCGCCAGCGTGAAGAGCGCCAGGTCCGCCTGCCCGCCCAGCCGGTCCCGCAGCGCCTGCGCCCGCGCGCCGTGCCGGAAGGCGACGTGCAGGATGTGGTGGGCCGACAGGCCGACCTGTTCGGGCAGCGACAGCGCCTCGAACCGGGGCCCGTAGAGGATCGTGTCGCCCCGCGTCTCGGCCAGCCCGGTCTCTGCGTCGCGGTGCCGGCACCAGAGCGCGAGCACGGCGAGGGCCGGGTCGGTTTCGGCAAGGTGCTGCAGGGCACGGGCCGCCCGGACCGAATGCATCAGCCGAGGCCCAGCGCCGCGCGCTCCTCGGCATAGGCGGCATAGGCGGGCGAGTCGAGAAAGGCGTCCGCCAGCCCCAGGTCGAGCCCGCGCCGGATCAGCGTCTCGAACCCGTAGGTGGTCAGTTCGGCCAGCGGAAGGCTGCGGAAGACCGGCTCGTCCCGATGCGCGGCGAGGTGCCGAAGCCCCGCGAGGCTGTCGATGACGCGCGGAGCGGTCGTGGCATCGAGGGCGGCGATCAGGCCGTAGATCAGGGCATGCAGCCCGTGCAGCGTGGACGGATAGAGCGCCCAGCGCACGCGCTCGGGGGCGGCCAGCATCTCGGCCACCTGCACCGACGCGGCGATGTCCGCGGCCACGAGCGCGAACTCGGCGGCGACCGCCTCGCCCACCGTTCCCGCGACGAGGACCCGCCGGACCAGTCCGTCGGGAACCGCGCGCAAGATGGCGCTGATACCAAGGGCTGCGATCATTGACCCACTTTCGCCCAATCTCTGGTTCCGATTGACGTGATGACTTCCGGTAGGGCGATCAGGTTGTTCCACGCCTGACACCCTGCATGGAGGATTGCGTCGTA
>JAUHZL010000023.1 GCA_030425945.1 Alphaproteobacteria bacterium
GTCAGTTGCCGCAGCACCTCGCGCAGCAGGAGCCGGGCAAGCGGCGCGCCGGGGCACATGTGGGGCCCGCGCCCGAAGGTCAGCAGGTCCCGCGCGCTGCGGTCGAGCCGGAAGGTGTCGGGGTCCTCGAAGACCTCGGCGTCGCGGTTGGCCGAGGTGAAGACGACCGCCAGCGCGTCGCCCGCCCTGATCTGGCGGCCGCCCAGCACGGTGTCCTCGCGCGCGGTGCGGGCGAAGCCCCGGTAGGGCGTGTAGAGCCGCAGAAGTTCCTCCAGCCCCTCGGGCACGAGGTCGGGCGCGTCCCGCAGGCGCGCATGGTGCTCGGGGTGGCGCGCGAGGTGAACCGCCATCGACCCGATGAAGGTCGTCGGCGCGATGATGCCCACCAGCAGGAACTGGCGCAGCGCCCCCAGCACCAGGTCATGGGCCAGCGGCGCGCCATCGACCCGCACCGCGAGCAGGCTGGCGGTCGGGTCGCTCTCGGGCGGGCGCGGGTGCGCGATCCGGTCCTCGATCAGCGCGCGCGCGATGTCGTAGAGCTCGTCCGACCGGGCGCGCAGCGTGACGAGGTCCTGCCGCTGCAACGCCATGTTGAACTCGGCGCCGACCCGGCGGATGCGCTCGGCCTCGGCGGGCGCGAGGTTGAAGAACTCCGCCAGGAGCGCGATCGGCAGCAGGAACGAGAACTCGGCGCAGATGTCGCCGCCACCCCGCGCCAGCCACGGGTCGAGGAACCGCGCCACCATGTCCTCGATCCGCGGCCCCCAATCCTCCAGCCGCTCGGGGGACAGGTGTTTCAGGATCGCGGTGCGATAGGGGATGTTGTCGGGCGGATCGAGGTGCAGCGGCGGGCGGCGCTGCGTGGTGGCGACGGGCGGCACGACGTTCTGCACCGTGGTGGTGAACATGCGCCAGTCTTCCAGCACCGCGCGGGCGTCGGCATGGCGGGTGACCGCCCAGAACCCGCCGAGGTCGTTCGACCACGCCACCGGGCAACCGTGGCGCAACCCGGCAAAGAGCGCGTGCGGCGAGTCGAAGTCCTCGGCCTCGGGCACGTCGAAATCGGCCGGGCGCGTCATGCGCGGGCCCGCAGGTCGAGCGTGAGCGCGGTGATCCCGAACTCGGTCCATTTCGCCCGCGTGGGCGTGCCCACCACCGCCAGCCCGTCGCAGCCGAGCAGCGCCGCCAGCACGATCCGGGTCTGGGCCTTGGCCAGCGCGACGCCGAGGCACATGTGCGGGCCGATTCCGAAGGCGACATGCCGGTTCGGGGTGCGGTCGGGCACGAACTCCATCGCGTTCTCGAACACCGCCTCGTCCCGGTTCGCCGACAGGAAGTTCAGCGCCACCGGGCAGCCCTCGGGGATCGCGACGCCGCTCAGGCTGGTGTCGCGGGTCGCCACGCGGACCAGCGCCTGATTCGCCGGGTAGAACCGCAGCAGTTCCTCGATAAACGGCTTCCACGCTTCGGGATCGCGGCGCAGCAGGTCGACATGCCCGGGATGGGTCGCCATGTGCCACGCCACCGAGCAGAGGAAGTTGCGCGGGACGACATGGCCGCCGATCAGCATCAGGCGCACCATCCCCGCCAGTTCCTCGTCGGTGTAGGGACCGCCCTCGGGGCGGGTCGCGGCGAGGCCGCTGACGATGTCGGTGCCGGGGTCGCGGGGCTGTTGCAGGCGGTCTGCCACGAGGCGGATCGCGAAGCCGTCCACCTCGCGCGACAGGCGGCCGGCGGTTTCGAGGTCCTCGCCCTGCACCGCCTCGACATAGGCGTGCGAGAGCCGCCCGATCTCGAGCGCCTCGTCCGGGTCGAGGCCGAGCAGCAGGCCGAGCGTTCCTTGCGTGAAGGGCTGCGCGAAGCCGCCCGAGAAATCCGCCGCCGCGGGCGCCGCCTTCAGATCCGCCATCAGCCGGTCCGCCAGCGCGACCAGTTGCGGCTCGAGCGCCCCGATCCGGTTCTCCTTGAAGAACGGGTTCAGCCCCTTGCGGAAGCGGTTGCTTTCGGGCGGGTCCTTCTGGAGCGGCAACCGGGGCAGTCCCTTGCGCGGACTGCTCGGGATGACGGTCATCCGGGTGGCGGTGAAGGTCTCTGGGTCGCGGCTGGCCTGCACCACGTCGTCGTAGCGCATCAGGGTGTAGAACCCGCCCCAGCGCCCGCACCACGCCACCGGGGTCCGCTGCCGGACCTGCGCATGCGCCGCCGGGTAGTCGGCCTGCGTGGCCGGGTCGGCGGGGTCCCAGTCCTGGGTCAGTTCATCAACGTCCGAGGCAGCCATAGCGCGATCTCCGGAATGTAGGTGATGAAGAGCAGGAAGATCACCATGATGCCCACGAAGGGCAGCATCCCCCGCACCGCTTCCGACATCGGCGCTTTCGCGATCACGGCGAGCACGAAGAGGTTGAGCCCGATCGGCGGGGTGAGGAAGGCGATCTCCATGTTCACGATGAGCACGATCCCGAAGTGGATCGGGTCGATGCCGAGGGTGTCGAGCACCGGCAGGACGATCGGGGTGACGATCAGCATCACCGCGACGGCATCGAGGAACATGCCGAGCACGATCATCATCAGGTTGAGCGCCAGCATGAACTGCCACGGCTCCAGCTCGCGGGCGATGGCGAAGTTGACGAGCGCGGTCGGGATGCCCGAGCCGGTGATCCAGTGCGCGAAGAGCAGGGCGAACATCACGATGAAGGTGACCGCCGAGGCCGACTTCATCCCTTCCGTCGCCATCGCGAAGACCTCGGAGGGGCGCACCTCGCGGTAGACGAAGATCGCCACCAGCACCGAGGCGACCGCCGCGACGCCCGCGCTCTCGGTCACGGTCGTGTAGCCCGAGTAGATGCCGGCAAAGACCGACAGCGGGATGGCGACGGCGGGCAGCGCGCGCAGGTTCTTGCGGATGAACTCCTCGCGGATGGCCTTGCGGCCCGACGCATAGCCCTTCCAGCGCGAGTAGTAGACCACCCAGGCCGCCAGCAGCGTCGCCTGCATCAGCCCGGGCACCACCCCGGCGAGGAAGAGGCGCGGCACGCTTTCCTCGGCGATCAGGCCGTAGAGGATCATCGACAGCGACGGCGGGATCAGGATGCCCAGCGTGCCCGCCGCCCCGACGAGGCCGATCGCGAAGGGCCGGTCGTAGCCGCGCTCGACCATCGCGGGGATCAGGAAGGTGCCCATCGCCATCGCGGTGACTACCGACGAGCCGCTGATCGCGGCAAAGAGCGTGGTGGCAATCACCGCGACGAGGCCGAGACCGCCCCGGTAGTGGCCGACCCAGGTTTCCGCCGCCTCGATGATGATCCGGGCGATGCCGCCCTTCTGCATGAAGGTCGCGGCCATCACGAAGAACGGCACGGCGAGGAAGGTGGTCGAGTTGATGCCGTTGATCGAATGGGCGGCTGCGTCCATCAGCGGGCGGCCCTCGAAGGACAGCATCACCAGCGCCGCCACGCCGAGCGAGACGAAGATCGGCGCGCCGAGCGCCATCAGCAGCAACATGCCGGACAGGCCGAGAACGGCTTCCATCGCGGGGACCTACCTCTGCGGACTCTGGTGGGACGCGCCGTCGCCGGCGAAGGGGCGCTGGCCCGCCACCAGCATCAGGCCGACCCGCCCGATGATGAGCGCCATGCCGACCGGCAGGGCGAGAAAGACGGCCCAGCCCTGCTCGACCCGCAGCGAGGACGCCGAGCGTTCGTCGAGCAGCAGGGCGAACTCGAAGGCCTGCCAGCCATAGACCATCATCGCCACGCAGAACCCGACCGACAGCACGGTCATCGCCCAGCCGATGACGACGCGCAGCGGTGGCGGCAGCATCGACAGGAAGACCTCGGTGTTGATGTGCCGGCCCTCGGCCACCAGCGACGAGCCCGCGAGCGCGGTCGCCCAGATGATGCCGTAGAGCGCGACCTCCTCGGCCCAGTCCACCGAATGCAGCGGCGCGAGCGTGCGCAGCGCGGCCCCGCCGAGAAACACGACGAGGGCGGCCAGCAGAAGCAGCCCGATCAGGACGGCCTCGATCCGGGTCCAGGCAGCGAGAATGCGGTTGATCATGGCGAAGCCCGTGGTCGCGCCGCCCCCGGGTCAGCCCGGGAGCGGCACAGGGGAGGATCAGCGGGCGGCGAGCGCGGCGCCCACGCGCGCGACGAAATCGGCATCCATGCCGCTGCTCTCGACGATGGCATCCTGCGCGGCGACCATCTTCTCGCGCATCGCGGCGATGTCGGCCGGATCGGGGTCGTGGTAGGTGACGCCGTTCTCCTCGTTCACCGCGCGGGCGCTGGCGAGTTCCTCGGCGGCATAGTCGCGGGCCCAGCCGACGACCTCGCCCCAGGCCTCGTTGATGATCGCCTGCTCTTCCGGGCTCAGCTTGTCGAGCGTCGCCTTCGAGACCAGCGGGATGTAGACGCCCCAGCCCGCGTTGTCGGCGAAGGCGTGGTCGATGCCCGCCTCCCAGAGCTTGCCGCCGGTGATCGTCAGATCGGTGACCGAGCCCAGCCCGTCGATCTGGCCCTGCGTCAGCTGCAGGACGATCTCGGCGCGCGGGGTGGCCTGCGGGGCGGCGCCCATCTCCTTCATGATCGCGACGACCACGGGCGACGGCGGCGTAGCGAGCTTGACGCCCACGAGGTCCGCGTAGCTGTCGATCTCCTTGCCGGCGGTATAGGCCGAGTTGTTCGGCGCGAACTCGAAGTGCCCGCCGTCCGGCACGACGATGCCCTTGCGGGCCACCATGCCCCACAGCTCGTCCCCGAGCGGGCCGTCGAGGATCGCGCGGACGTCGTCCCGGTCGGCCCCGAAGAACATCGGCAGGGTGATGACCGACAGGTTCGGCTCGAACTGGCTGAGGGTCGGCGAGGCCTGGATCGACATGTCCAGCGCCCCGGAGGCCAGCGCCCGGATCGCGTCGGCCGAGCGGTAGAGCTGGGCTGCCGGGAACACCTCGACGGTGATCGAGCCGCCGGATTTCTCGGCGATGGCCGCGGCCCAGCGCTCGGCGGCGAGGTTGCGCACGTGGCCCGGAGGCGTCTCGACCGAGAGCCGAAGCTCGGCGGCGAACGCGCCGCTGGCGGCCGCCACCAGCGTGACGGCCAGTGCCGTCGCCTTGAACGATGTAGACATGGACTCCTCCCCTTGTCCTTGTGACCTTTGCCACGCCCTGCCCTCCCCGGCCGGGCCTGATAGTTCACATGATGAACCATATCGGCCCCCTGTCAACGGGATTCGCGGGGCCGCTGCACACCCCCAGGGATGGCGATTACGCCGCATTGCAGAAACAAGCTGCGCGCCGGCAATGCCCCACAAGGTTCGATCACCGAACCAATCTCGGGGCCTGCGCGCTTTACGGACGGGACGCGGCAGGCTACGTCAGGACGAGCACCGACGAGGAACGCCCGTGACCGACAGCGACCCGAAAGGCCCGGCGGCCGTGGAACTCGGCCCCCTGACGCGGGACCTGCATTTCATGGTGCGCACCCTCCAGAGCCTGCTGCGCCCTGAGGGCCGCGCGCTGCGGGAAGCGGTCGAGGTCGAGCCCGGCGTGATCGGGGTGCTGCTGATCGTCTGGCTCAACCCCGGGATTTCCCAGAGCGACCTCGCCGCCTCGGTCGTGCTGAAGAAGTCGAGCGTCACCGCGCTGGTCAAGACGCTGGAGGCCGCCGGTCTGCTGGAGCGCAATCGCGTGACCGCCGACCGCCGCACCAACGCGCTGACCCTGACCGGCGAGGGCCACGCGCTGATCGCCCGCATCCGGACCTTGTCCGAGGCCGCTCAGGATCGCCTGTTCGAGGGGGTGCCCGCCGCCGACCGCGACGCGTTCTTCCGGGTCGCCCGGCACCTGATGGACCGCCTGCAGGCGGCGGGTCCCGACAGTCCCGCCGGGTGACGGGGCCGTGTCGCGTTACGGCGCCGGCGTGCCCGCCGACCGGTCGAGCCGCCACCAGTCGACCCGCTCCAGCGCGGCGAAGACGAACTCCGGCACGCTGCGATAGGTGCGGTACGAGCGGCCGATGACCTCGCCCGGGAATTCCCGCACCGTGCCGTTGCCGTAGACCACGAAACGCACGTCCGATCCGGCATAGCGCCCGGGAACCAGGGTCTGGGTGGCCGTGTCCCGGATCACGTCATTGGCCAGAAGCTCGATATCGAGGTCGGTGAAGCCCCGGTAGGCGTCGAGGAACGCGGTCTCCGCCCCCTCGCCCAGCCGCCGGACCCGGCCGAGGTGCAGGTTGCCCTCGGCGGTGTCGAGCGGTGTCAGGTGGGTCCCGACGATCTCGCCGACCTGCGCCGGCCGGTTGGCCCGCACGCAGGCGGCGATGTCGGCGACGATCCGGTCGCGGATATAGTCGGGCGTGTCGCCCAGCGCCTCGGCCATCTCGGGGGCCAGACGCGCCGCCCGCAGCACCCGCAGCGCCAGCGCGACTTCGTCCGGACGGACCTCGCCCTGAGTATCCCCGTCCGCGTCGGACGAAACCGGGGACGACGCGCCGACCGGATCCTGCAGCAGCAGGGTCCCGCCCTCGGCTGCATCCGGTGCGGACGCGTCGTCCCCGACCTCGGTCTCGGCTTCGCTCGGAAGGACGTCCTGCACGGCAGCCGTCGTCGCGAAGCTCACGATATTGCTCTTGCCTGTCATCATCGCTGGTCTCCCCACTGACCTTGCCTGCACGCCCGCTTCTTTTCGTTTTGTTCTGACGCTGTCCCGCGCCTTGTGTCGGCCGCTCGTTGCGCGTCGGCCTCTCCGGGTCCAATGCAAAGGGGGAACGGACCTGCTCCGCTACCTGACCGGAAGGTGGTTGTGGACAGTTTTCGGCGGTTTCGGGGGTTATGCACAGAGTTGTGGACAGCTTTCTGAAACTCCGGCCCGGCGCGCCGCCGGACAATCCCGAATTGACACCCGGCACCCCCGCCTTTCGGCGATATCCGGCGCGCTTGCGGGGCGGGCCTGCGACTCAGCGGTTGGTGCCGGAAGCCGAGCGGCGCGGAAAGGGAATGACCCGGGCCGACGGCTGATCGCCCATGTCCCCGAGGCAGACGCGCTTGCGCGACTCCTTCAGGATCAGCAGCACGAGGTCCGGGATCAGGCCCGGCGCCTGGGCCTGGGCGAGATCGGCCTCGGCCTCGGAAAACTCCCCGCTGCCACTTTCCAGCTCGTGGAAGAGCATCAGGATTTCCAGCGCCGCCAGCGCGGTCGGCGCCGCGTCGCGGACGAAGCCCATCCACGCGTCATCCCGGAGCGGCATCGACCGGCAGAAGCCGCGCAGCCAGGTCTCCCAGATGATCGTCCCGTCGCTGCCGGTCTCGAAGACCGGCCGCAAGGACGCCGGGCCGTCGAGGTCGGCGGCCAGCGCGTCGTGGTAGTGCAGCAGCATGTCCCGGAGCCGGTGCCGCTTCTCCGGCGTGTCGGTGAGGTCGGGATCGAAGGACGCGAGCAGGACCTCGGTCCATTCGTCCCCGGCGATGGCGGCCGGGGCTACCAGGATGCCGGTCACGAAACCGTCGAGTTCGCTGGGCAGAGACCGCGTTGCTTGCGCCAGTGTCGTGATCACGGGCGACCCCGCATCCGTCTGCATCCCTGCCCGACCGCGTTCCCTTGCCTGTGCCCGGCCCGCGCCGGGCCACGCGCCGGGACCGGGACAACCCGGCCCGCCTGCGGCAGGACTCAGACGCTATGCGCCGCCCGGGCACCCGGCAATCCGGCCCTAAGGTCCTATCTTTACGGGTATCTTTCAGACGGGCTGACAAGCGGAACCGGCGCGGGCATCAAGATGGAGCCGGAGAAAACACCGCGGAGGCCGCCGCCCCGAGACCCCTCGGAGCGACCGCCGGAGACGGTGTGACCGGACCGACGAGCAGGAGTGGAGGACTTGCGGCCGCCGTGCGGCCGTCATGAACAAAGGACACGTCGGCGATGTTCTCGAAACCCAGACCGAATGGCCCGGCCCCTGTCAGCCCGGGCGACAGCTATCCGCGCGCGCCCGTTCCGCGGCCGCCCATGCCCCCGTCCCGCCCGGCGGCCCCGCCCGAGTCGCGGACGCCCGACACCGGACGCCTCGCGCCGTCGTTCATCTCGGCGGACATGACGGTGACCGGCCAGGTGCGGACCTCGGGAGAGATCGACATCGAGGGGAGGGTGAAGGGCGATATCGAAGCGCATCGCCTGACCGTCGGCGAGAACGCCGTGATCGAAGGCGAGATCACCGCCGACAACATCATCGTGAACGGGCATGTCGCGGGCAAGATCACGGGCCTCAAGGTGCGCCTGGCCGCCACCGCCCGCGTCGAGGGCGACATCTTCCAGCAGACCATCGCGATCGAATCCGGGGCGCATTTCGACGGCGGCATCCATCGCCGGGGCGACGTGCCGCGCATCGACGCGCCCGCCGCACCGCCCGGGATCGACACCGCCGGGCCGGACGGGGATGCAGAGCCCGACCATCTGGACGAGGACGACGGCTGAGCCCGTCCGAACCGCCCCTGCACCGAGGATACCCCGACATGGACCTGCCGCTTGACGACATCCCGGGCCTGCTTGGCGCGGGCCTCTTCCTGGAAGGACGGGCCCGCGACGGGAGCGTCGCGTCGGTGCTCTGTCTTCGGGACGGGGCGCAGACCTCGCTGCTCGACCTGTCCGGGGGCCTCGACCCGGCGGCACCGGGCCTGACCCGGGCCATGCGCAGCTACGTCTCCGGCCTGGTCGAGGTCGGCGACTACCTCGCGGCGCGCCGGAAGACCGACGAGGACGGCGTGACCGGGGCCGATATCGAGCGCGCGGCGCTGGCGCTGGCCTTCCCCCGCCTGAGCGGCGATGCGGCGGCGCTGGAGACCCTCGCGCGGCACCTGCACCTGTTGCAGGGGATCGGCGTGCTGACGCAGGCGCCGGTGCGCGAGCCGGACGCGCCCGTGCCGGAGGCCGCGCAACCGGAGCCGGTCGCGGAGGGGGTGGAGGAGACGCCCCCCGCCGGGACCGACCCGAGCACCGAGACGCCGGAGCCGCCGCCCGCAGGGACGCGCGGCACCTTCCGCCTGTCGGGCCTGCTGAGGCGCTGACGCGGCCCCTCAGCGCGGGCCGGGCTGCTGCCGGCTGTGCCACCGCCGCAGCTCGGCCGCGACGACCTCGACCTGCACCGGCTTGGTGAAGGTCGCGTCCGCGCCCGCGGTCCTGGCCTCCTCGGCCCTGAGATCGCCGATATGCGAGGTCAGGATGAAGATCGGGAACGGCCGCGCGCCCGGTTCGGCGCGCAACTGGCGCAAGAGGGCCAGCCCGTCGAGGCCCGGCATCTGCAGATCGAGCAGCAACAGATCGGGCGTCAGCGTTTCGAGCGCGGCCCGGGCGCCAGCGCCGTCGGGCACGTGAACGACCCGCGCACCGCGGCCTTCCAGCTTGCGTTGCGTCAGGGCCGCGATGGCCGGTTCGTCCTCGGCAAAGAGGATCGTCCGGCCCGCCAGCGAGGTGTCGTCCTCGGCCAGGGTGGAGGCCGGTCTGACCGGCAGCCGGAGATCGAAGAAGAAGGTAGAGCCCTCGCCCGGCGTGCTCTGCACCTGGAGCCGCGATCCCATCGCCCGAAGGATGCGCATGCAGATCGCGAGGCCGAGGCCGAAACCCGGTTGCTGGTTCCCCGGGGGCTGCTCCAGCCGACCGTATTCCTTGAAGATGTTGGACATCAGCTCGGGCGGGATGCCGACGCCGGTATCGCGGATCTCGAACCGGGCACTGACCTCGGCCCGGGAGATCTCGCGCGAGGTGATCTGCAGCGTCACCGAACCGGCAGGCGTGTACTTGACGCCGTTCGAGACGAGATTGGCGAGAACCTGTTGCAGGCGGACGCGGTCCACCTCGACCATCGGCAGGCGGGGCGGGGCGACGTTGAGGTGCAGTGTCAGCCCCCGGGCGGTCGCGAGCGGCTCGAGGCCATCGAGCACATCCCGACCCATCCGCCTGAGGTCCACGGGCGTCGCGGTCAGGCGCATCTCGCCCGAGCCGAGAAAGGACAACTCGAGAATGTCGTCGATCAGTTGCAAAAGGTTTTCGGCCGTACGCTCGGCCCCGTCCAGTTCCGGGACCGGCGGCCGGATCGTCGCGCGCAGCGCCTCGAGCGTGCCAAGCAGCCCGACCATCGGCCCCCGGATGTCGTGGGCGAAGGAGGCGAGGAACCGGGACTTCTCGCGGTCGCGCTGCAGCGCCTCGGCCTCGGCCCGGTCGGCCCGGGCGAGCCGCGCCGCCGTCTTTGCCCGATACCCCACCAGCCACAGCAGCAACAGCGTGAGGCCGACCCCGCCTGCCGCGATCGCGGACTGTTCCGACAAAAGCGACCAGCGGAGGCCGACATGCTCCGACGGTTCCGCCGAAACCATCATCCAGCCCTCGGCCACGTCGAGCGGGGAAAAGCCGACGTTCCAGAGCTCGGGCACCGATCCCGAGCCCGGCCGGGCCAGCACGGACCCGGGCCGCCCCTCGGCAACGCGGGCCTTCATCCACTCGGGCAGGTCCGCCCCGACGAAGCGACCGGCCTGCGGAGACGCGCCCACCACCCGGCCTGCGCCGTCGATCACCACAAGGGCATGCTGGTCTTCGGCGAGCGCCTGGAACAGCTCGGCATAAAGGCTCTCGGCCCCGCGTCCGACATAGATCATCGCCGGTCTGCCATCGGCCATCCGCGTGTAGCGACCGGCGGCGATGATGCCGCCGACAAAAATCCGACCGGCGAAGATGTCGCTGATCTCGGCGCGGCCACTCTGCCGTGATCGGGCCTCGGTGGCGATCAACTGGACGTGCTCGCGGGTGCGGGGGTACCGTGGCAGGACCTCGGGCGCATCGGGGCGGGTGTTGATGATCTGCTGATGTTGCTTGCCCAGCGTGACGACGACAAACCAGCTTCGCAGGCTCCGGGCATAGCGGCCGCAGGTTTGCGCCAGCCGGTCGAGGTCGAGGTCCTGCGTCAGTTCCGGGGCCGTGGCGCAGAACTCGGCCAGATCCCGCAGCTTGTAGAGACGCGAGTCGATCAGGTCGCCTGCCAGCGCGGCATGATCCTCGACATGCCCCCGCCGCTCGTCCCGTTCTATGCCGATCCCGATCAGGACTGCGGCCGCCAGCCCGACGCCCGCCGGCACAAGCGCCGCAAGGCGCATCAGAGCGCGCAGCCGATGACCCGAAGGTCCGGATGCTCTGACCTCGCCTGCGCGCGCTTTCGGGGGAGCGACGGTGTTGTCCTGTTGGTCCATTCGTCCCGCACCTTCGGTCCGCGGCGCATATCGGACCCAAACCCGGGGTGCAAACCGGTCGCCTGCCCGTCGGCATGCACTTGCCGAGTGCCGAGCGCCCCCCGGCCGCGCCCAATCCCGACGCTTTTCGCTTGGGGCAATCAACTTAGGATAGAGTGTCTTTGGATATATACGGACTTGATTTCATATATTTCCAGCCCACCTATTGGATAGACCAGCCGAGCTGGACCTGCGTAGCCCGGGCATGTACCGAAAGCCTGCAGCTACGCGCGACTGTTTGACAGCGACGGCGTGGGCCCGTCGCGCGCCGCCTGCCGCGTCTGGTCGTCACGCAGGATACGGTGCCCCTCACATCGATTCGATGGCGGCCTGTCGGCTGCAATCATGTATTTGATGCGAATCTTCTGATCGAGGTCTGCAAGCGCCGGTTGAGCCCGAATACCGACGCTATCGACCGCTTCGGCGATACGTTCAGCGATTTCCGAAACCCTTCCGGAGACAAGGACTATCGGACGATAGGGTATACCGCTTTTGTGCGGGGTCTATAGTTCGATAGCAAGAAAAGAAGCGTAACGGTCGGAAGGTGATAACATGATTGCTCTGGTAACCCGGGATCTCGATACGTCGGCCCGCCTCCTGTCCCTCGCCGATGCCCAATCCCGCGATCGCGTGATCGTCGTCGAAACGATTTCCGAGCTCGTTTCGCTGTGGCGTGACGGTGAGATGATGGCGTGCATCGCGGATCTCGATACGCTTCAGGCAAGCGGGCCGGAAAATCTCGCGAAGCTGCGGGCGCTGTCCTACGGAACGCCGTTCTTCATCATTTACGACCGAATCGACCAGACCCGCGTGCGGGCAGACGGGTTCCCGGCCGTGAAGACCTGGGTGAACCGGAATGAAAGCCTCGAACTGGATCGCTTCTTCGTTTCGGTCCTGTCGCTTCTCGACGGCGACGGCCGCGCGGATGTCATCCCGGATGCCGTGGTGCAATACGCCTGCAACATTCATGCGCTGACCGCCCGGGAAGAGGACATCCTGCGTCTCGTCTGCAAGGGGCTGACCGACAAGGAAATCGCCAAGGGCACCCGCCTGGCCGAGGCGACCGTCAAGATGCACGTGCGGAACCTGCGGCAGAAGCTGGACGCGCCGAACCGGGCCTCCGCGATCCTGCGCGTCGTGGAAGTCATGATGTCGATGGACGACTTCCAGCGCCCGCTCCGCCCGATGTTCCGGCGGCCGGGTCCGGCCCTCGACAGCCGCATGATGTCGGCCGGCGCGTTCTGAACGCCTGCCTGCCCGTCCAGATCGAAGGAGCGAAGCCCATGCGCTGGAATGTTTTCGGAAGAGGTCGGCCCGACATGGCGGACGATACCCCCGTGCCGTCGACCATCTTCGTGTGGAGCGCCAAGCGCGCGCTGGCACCGGAATTCTTCGATCTCGCCTCCCTGCTGACCGCCGGGCTGCGCGAAGTGTCCCACCTGCGCGAGGCCGCGTTCCTGTCGCAGATTGCCCCGCGCGGCGGCGTCCTGCTGGTCGATCTGGACTCGTTCAAGTCGCTGAATGCCGTCGTCGACGACCTGATCACGGTGCGGAAGGACAACCCGCGCCTGATGGTCATCCTGGTCCACACCAAGGGGTTCTCGCGGAACTCGACCGACAGCTACCGGCTGCCGATCTGCGACGCCACCATCGCCCTGCCCGGCCCGGTGCTGGAGACGCTCGACCTGCTGTCGCAGGCCTGCGCCAACAACGTCATCTGGCAGCAGCGCGTGCTGGAACAGGACACCACCGTGGTCATGTTCCCGACCGGGGCGGTCCGCCGGGCGTCGGCGCGTCACCCCGGCGGCGCGGTCCATCAACGGGCCTGACCTTTCTCTTCGCACAGAATGCCTCGGCCCTGGAATTCCATACCATTGGAATTCCAGGGCCGTCGGCATTCCTTTTACAGTTCAGGTCCGAAAAAGAAAAATGGGCAGCGCGAGCGCTGCCCAAGTCGAGTGCAGGAATGTAAGGCTGCGAGGCGAGAAGAGCAAATTCTCGGGTGAACAGGGAAACGTGTTCAGATCCATCCTTACACTATCAACATACTTATCCACACCACCCCGCGTCCACGGAAATTAAGACGGTAATCCAAAGACCGCCCCGAACGGGAAGGATCTCAGATAAAGCCCTGTGCCTTGGCAATGGCCGTCGCATGCGCGCGGTTCTTTGCGTCGAGTTTCGTGCAGACCTGGCGCATGATCATCTTCACGGTCATTTCCGTGGCATCGAGCGCATAGGCAATTTCCTTGTTGGTCTTGCCCTCGGCCACCAGCTGCAGGGTCAGGACCTCGCGGTCGGTGATGCTGCGCGCGGCCTCGGAGGCCCCCGGCCGCTTCCGCCCGAGGCTGATGTCCGCGGGCAGGAAGACCTGCCCCGACGCCAGGAGCCGGATGATGTTCGACAGCGAGTTCAGGCTGATCGACTTGGGGACGTAGCCGCGCGCGCCGGTCTCGATGCACTTCCGCACCACGCTGGGCGAAACCTCGCCCGAGAAGATCGCGGTCACGCCGGGCCGGTTGCGCTCGACGACGGTCTGGATGCTGGAGAGGCCCTCCATCCCGGGCATCCGAACGTCGAGCAGCAGCACATCGTAGGGTCCATGCGCGTCGAGCCGCGCGACCGCGCTGTCGTAGTCCGTCACCACGTCGAGCGTGATGTCCGGCTCCTGCGACAGTTTCTGGGTCACCGCGTCCAGCAGCAGGACGTGATCATCTGCGATCAGCAGGGACAAGCCTGCAGGACCGGACCCCGCGGCGGTCTTGCCGCGCGTCTCGTGCTGTTCGTCGACCATGCTCTGCCTCGTTCTTGTGCTTGGCGCGGGGCGTGCTTCGCGGCCCCCCCCGTCCGCCCCAAAGATGCAGGGCGAAGTTAGTTGGTCCAGCCGGGAGTATCCAAAGATATGAACAACGCGCCTCCGCCTATACTATAGAGTGGGCCGGTATCTTGTTTGTGTTGAGGAGCCTAACCCATGAGCCGAGTCTTCAGATTTGCTTGTTGCATTTTGCTGTCGCTCGGCGCCGTTACCGCGCAGGCCGGGTCGGATCCGGAGGTCCTGTTGCTGGCCCGGATCGCCGCCCCGGACAGCGAACCGCGCAGTGTTGCCTACGTCCGTGCCGATCTCGAGGCGCTTCCGCAAGTGCAGTTCACCACGGCGACCCCGTGGACGACCGGAGCTGAGACCTTCAGCGGTCCGTCGCTGCAGAGCGTGCTGGCGGACGCCGGGGTCACGGCGCGGTCCGGCACGATGATCCTGCGCGCCTCGAACGACTATTTCACCGAGGTTCCGCTGGAGGCCGTCGCGCCGCAGTTCCCGATCGTCGCGACCCGCCGCGACGGGCAGCCGTTCTCGCTGCGCGAGAAGGGGCCGCTCTGGATACTCTACCCGTTCGATGCCGACGAGACCTACCGAACCGACCTCGCGCTGTCGCGCAGCGTGTGGCAGGTGGTGGAAATCGACGTCGTTCTTGATTGACATGCTCCGCGCCTTTCTCCGGTCCATGGACCGGGCCCCGGAACGCAGCGCCATGCTGGGCCTGGTTCTGGTGGTCATCTGTATTGCCGCTGTCTCGTTCGGGCTGTTCTCGGCCCGGGCCCAGCTCACCGCGCTCCGCAGCACGGACCGCGAGGACGTCGCCTGGCTCGCCAGCCAGGTCGAGCTGGAGCATTACCATTACCAGC
>JAUHZL010000024.1 GCA_030425945.1 Alphaproteobacteria bacterium
CGCGACCTGCGCCGCGATCCGGCCCCATATCCGGGGCGTCATGGACGTGCACCTGATGATCGCGCCGGTCGATCCCTACATCGAGGCCTTCGCCAAGGCCGGGGCGGACGTGATCTCGGCGCATCTGGAGGCCGGGCCGCACATCCACCGGACCTTGCAGGCGATCCGGGGCGCGGGCTGCAAGGCGGGGCTGGCGCTGAACCCCGGCACCGGGATCGAGGACGTGGCCTACCTGCTCGACATGGTGGACCTGATCTGCGTGATGACCGTCAACCCCGGCTTCGGCGGGCAGAAGTTCATCGCCAGCCAGGTCGAGAAGGTGCGCCGCCTGCGCGAGATGATCGGCGACCGTCCGATCCACATCGAGATCGACGGCGGGGTCGATCCGGGCACCGCGCCGCTGGTGGCCGAGGCGGGGGCGGACGTGCTCGTCGCCGGGTCGGCGGTGTTCAAGGGTGGCTCGGTCGCGAACCCGGCGCCCTATGGCGAGAACATCCGCGCGATCCGCGCTGCCGCCGAGGCCGCGCTGCGCTGAGGCCGCGTCAGGGCGGACGGAACACCGGGTCGCCCCGGGCCCAGTAGCGGGCCAGGTCGCCCGCGGTGACGGGGCCGCCCGGCGGGCTGCGCCGTTCGAGGACCAGCACGTCGATCGCCACCAGCGCGGCCAGCCGGTAGAGACCGGCAGCCTCGCGTCGGCCATCCCGCAGCATCGCGGCAAGGCCCTGCGCGGCGCTGGCCAGCACCAGTGTCAGGGCGAGACCCGGCAGGTCCGGCCAGTCCTGTGCCAGCCGCAGCACCAGCGCCTGCCGGGGGCGTGGCGGCGGCGTGCAGCCCGCGACCACGAAGGCCACAAGCGGTTCCAGGTCGGGCAGGTCGGTCGCGGTGCCGGTCATCGTCGCCTCCGGCCGCGGGGAACCGCGCCGGTGCCAAGGCCGGGTTAACGTCCGCGGGCCGAAATGCCGACAAGTCGCGCGATTGCCGCGCCGCTCAGGTCTCGGACGGGGCCCCGCCCTGGAAGGCGTTGCCGTGCCGCCAGTCGCAGGGCGCCTCCTGCATCTCGAGGTGCAGCCGGTCGCCGGTATAGGGATGGGCGCGGGCCAGCGCCTCGTCCAGGTCGAAGCCGAGACCGGGCGCGTCGGGCGGGACCAGGTAACCGTCGTCCCAGACCGGTCCGCCGTGGATCAGCGCGCGGTGGAAGTCGCCACCGGTCTCGATCGTCTCCAGCAACAGCAGGTTCGGCAGCGAGGCCCCGAGGTGCAGGTTCGCCAGCCACTCGATCGGCCCGGCATAGAGGTGCGGTGCCATCTCGGCCCCGAACGCCTCGGCCATCGCGGCGATCTTCTTCGCCTCCCAGATGCCGCCGACCCGCCCCAGCGCGGGTTGCAGGATGCGCGCCCCGCCCGAGCGCAGCACGGTGCCGAACTCGGCCTTGGTGGTCAGCCGCTCGCCGGTGGCGACGGGCAGCCGCGTCGCGCGCTGGACCTCGGCGAAGTCGAGCAGGTTGTCGGGCGGGATCGGCTCTTCGAACCAGAGCGGCGAATACGGTTCCAGCGCCATCGCGAGCCGGATCGCGCCGCCGACCGAGAACTGCCCGTGCGTGCCGAAGAGCAGGTCTGCCCGGTCGCCCACAGCCGCGCGGATCGCGGCGCAGAAGGCGACCGAGCGGGAGATGTCGCTCATCGCGGGATGGTGGCCGCCCCGGATCGTGTAGGGACCGGCTGGGTCGAACTTGAGCGCGGTGAAGCCGTCCTGCAGGCGGGCGGCGGCGGCCTCGGCGGCGAGGTCGGCATCGACCCAGAACCGTGCGGGGTCGTGGTGCGGCAGCGGGTAGAGATAGGTGTAGGCGCGGGCGCGCTCGTTCAGCCGTCCGCCGAGCAGGGCCCAGACCGGCCGCTCGCGCGCCTTGCCGAGGATGTCCCAGCAGGCGATCTCGAGGCCCGAGAAAGCCCCCATGATGGTGGGATCGGGACGCTGGGTGAAGCCCGAGGAATAGACCCGGCGGAACAGGCGCTCGATCTCCTCGGGCGAGGTGCCCTGGAAATGACGCGCGAAGACGTCCTCGATCACGGCGGTCATCGCCTTCGGCCCGACGGCGGCGGCGTAGACCTCGCCCCAGCCGGTGATCCCGCAGGCCGTCGTCACCTTGACGAAGATCCAGTAGCGCCCGCCCCAGCCGGGCGGCGGCGGGGCGGTGACGATCACCTCGAGGTCTTGCAGGCGCATGGCATCTCCCTTTCACGTTCGGGCGCAGACTGCGCGGGGCGGACCCCGCAAGGCAAGGCGGGCGAAGCCCGTCCCGGGCCTGCGCCGCCCTGCCGGCCGAGACGGGGCGCGCCTAGAACAGGATGACGTTGCGGCGGGCGCGGCCGGTGCGGGTGTCGGCGATGGCCTCGTTGATCCGGTCGAGCGGGAAGCGCCCCGAGATCAGGCTGTCGAGTTGCAGCCGTCCCTGCCGCCAGAGGTCCACCATCCACGGGATGTCGCGCGCCAGCACGATGTCGCCCATCTTGGTGCCGGTGATCTGCTGGCCATAGGCCGCGATGGTGCCCGGGTCCCACGGCACCTCGGCCCCGCTGTGCGGCATGCCGACCGCGACCATGCGCCCGCCCTTGGCGAGGTAGTTGGCGGCGGTTGTATAGACCGGGACCGCCCCGACGCTGACCAGCACGGCATCCGCGCCGCGCGGTGTGATCTCGCGCAGGCGGTCCCACGGTGCGGGGTCCGACGCGAGGATGCCGTCGGTGGCGCCGAAGCTGCGCGCGTCCTCCAGCTTCTCGGCCAGCATGTCCACGGCAACGACGCGCGCCGCGCCCGCCAGCCGCGCGCCCTGGATCGCGTTCAGGCCGACACCGCCCGCGCCGATGACGACGACGGTTTCGCCGGGCCGGACGCGCGCGCTGTTCACCGCCGCGCCGACGCCCGTGATCACTCCGCAGGCCAGCAGCGAGGCCACGTCCATCGGCATGTCGGCGGGCAGCGCCACGATCTGGCTGCGGTCCACGTTGACCGCCTCGGCAAAGGCCCCGCAGGCCATCATCGCGGCGACCGGCGTGCCGTCCGGCCGTGTGACCGGGCTGTCGTGCCAGCCGTCGCCCTCGCACAGCACCGAGCGGCCGGTGGCGCAGGACGGGCAGGTGCCGCAGGCGCGGATCAAGGTGACGAGCACCGCGTCGCCGGGGGCAACGCCGCTGACGCCCGGGCCGACGGCGGTGACATGGCCCGCGGCCTCGTGCCCGTAGAGCGCGGGCAGCGGACCGCCCCAATGCCCGTCGGCATAGGTGATGTCCGAGTGGCAGATCGCGCAGGCGGCGAGCTTGACCTGCACTTCGCCCGCGCGCGGCGGGGCGAGGTGCAGGGTCTCGATCTGGAGCGGCTGGCCGAAGGCGGTGCAGACGGCGGCGCGGATTTCGGTCGGGGCGGTTTGGGTCATGGGGCTACTCTGGTCGTCCGGCGTTTCGCGCGAGACTGACAGGGCCAACCGCCCCCGCATGGCCAAATGCGACGCCGGGATGACGGGAAAGGCGCTTGCCGTCGGGTCAGCGACGGCGCGGGCGCCAGGGCGGCGGCGGTGCGTCGGCCCGGCGCTGGCGCAGGGCGAGGCCAAGCGCCACGCCGACCCCGATGGCGACGGTCAAATCGACGAGCACCGTCAGCGCCATGGTCAGCAGGAGCAGCACCCGGTCCGGGCGCCCGGCCGCCGCCCAGTCGCGCCACTTGTGCGGCTCGGACATGTTCCAGGCGGTCAGGATCAGCAGACCGGCCAGCGCGGGCAGCGCCAGGGCCCCGGCCAGCGGGGCCGCGAGCAGCATCATCCCGAGCACGCCCACGGCATGGACGAGGCCCGCAACCGGCGTGGTGCCGCCCGCCCGAATGTTGGTCGCGGTCCGGGCGATGGCGCCGGTGGCGGGCAGGCCGCCCACCAGCGACGAGGCGACGTTGGCGACGCCGGTCGCGGTGATCTCGGCGTTCGGGCGGTGGGTCTGGCCGGTCATC
This sequence comes from Alphaproteobacteria bacterium, assembly GCA_030425945.1. Taxonomy (GTDB): domain Bacteria; phylum Pseudomonadota; class Alphaproteobacteria; order Rhodobacterales; family Rhodobacteraceae; genus Dinoroseobacter. Next base: position 3,994 of record JAUHZL010000024.1, read on the forward strand.
CGGTCCGCGACCACCGCCGACAGGAGCGACTCGATCCCCGCGAGGAAGGCGATGGTCAGCGCCGAGGGCAGCAGTTCCGCCAGCCGGGCCAGCGTGATCCCGGGCAGAGCGGGCAGCGGCAGGCGGTCGGGCAGGGCGCCGAACCGGTCGGCGATCGACTCGACCGGAAGGCCCAGAAGGACCGCCGCGCCCGAGGTCGCGCCGACCGCGACGATCAGGCCGGGAAAGCGCGGAAAGGCGCGGCGCAGCACGATGATCGCCGCCATCGTCGCCAGCCCGATCCCGAGGGCGGCGGGGGTCAGCGAGGCGCGCGCGGCCCAGAGCGCGGGCAGGATCTCGGGCAGCCCGGCGGGCGAGCCCTCGACGCGGAGGCCGAAGAGATCCTTCAACTGGCTCGTGGCAATGATGACCGCGATGCCGAGGGTGAAGCCGTTGATGACGGGTTCGGGCACGAAGCGGATCAGGCTGCCCGCCTTCGAGACCCCGGCGACGATCAGGATGCCGCCGGCCATTAGCGTGGCGAGCACCAGCCCGTCGAAGCCGTGCGTCGCGATCACCCCGTGGACCACGACGATGAAGGCGCCGGTCGGTCCGCCGATCTGGACCCGGCTGCCGCCGAGCAGCGAGATCAGCCCGCCCGCCACGACCGCGGTCACGAGGCCGGTGGCCGGGGCCGCCCCGGAGGCGATCGCGATGGCGAGGCTCAGGGGCAGGGCCACCATGGCCACGGTGATTCCGGCCAGCAGGTCGGCACGAAAGGCACCGGCACTGTAGCCGGGGAGGGTATCAAGCAGGGCGGGGCGCATCGGGGTCTCGGGGCAGGTCGGACGGGGAGGCGGTGCGCCGGACCCGCGCCCCGTCACGCGGACCCGGTGTCAGGGACCGGTCAGCCGGGCAGCGGCGAGGCGCGCTCGACCAGCCGGGCCAGGAACGACGCGCCCAGCGGTGCGACCTCGTCGTTGAAGTCGAAGGCGGGGTGATGGCAGAACGGCCCGATCCCCTGCCCGAGAAAGACATAGGCCCCCGGCCGCGCTTCCAGCAGGTAGGAAAAGTCCTCGGCCCCCATCATCGGCGCGGTGTCGGCATCGACGTTGGCGTCCCCGGCCAGGTCGCGCGCGACCTCGGCGGCGAAGGCGGTGCGCTCGGTATCGTTCACGGTGGCCGGGTAGTCGGTCTGGTAGTCCAGCGCGACCTCGCAGCCCATCGCCAGGCCGCTGCCGGTGCAGATCGCGGCGATCCGCTCCTGCACCATCGCCTGCACCGCGGGGCGGAAGCTGCGCACGGTGCCGGACAGGCGCACCGACTGCGGGATCACGTTGTTCGCGCTGCCGCCGTGGATCTGGGTCAGCGAGACGACGAGGTTGTCGATCGGGTCCGTGTTCCGCGACACGATCGAGTTCAGCGCCTGCCCGATCTGCAACGCGCAGGCCACCGGGTCCGCGGTGGTGTGCGGATAGGCGGCGTGGCCGCCCTTGCCGGTCACCGTGATCTCGAACTCGTCCACTGCGGCCATGATCGGGCCGGGGCGGGTGTGGAAGGTGCCCGCCTCGAAATCCGGGGCGCAGTGGATCGCGTAGACCTCCGAGACGTCGTAGCGGTCGAGGATGCCGGCCTCGCGCATCACGCGCCCGCCGCCGCCGAACTCCTCGGCGGGCTGGAAGATCAGCGCGACCCGGCCCGCGAAGTTGCGCGTCTCGGACAGGTAGCGCGCGGCGCCCAGCAGCATCGTGGTGTGGCCGTCATGCCCGCAGGCATGCATCTTGCCGGGAACGGTCGAGGCATGGTCGGCCCCGGTCTCCTCGACGATGGGCAGGGCGTCCATGTCGGCGCGCAACCCGATGGTGGGGCCGGGGGCGGAGCCCTCGATCAGCGCCACGATGCCGCTTTCGGCGATGCCGGTCTCGATCTCGGTGATCCCCATCTCGCGCAGCCGGTCCACGACGAATGCGGCGGTCTGGTGGCAGTCGAAGCCCAGTTCCGGGTTCGCGTGCAGGTGCCGGCGCCACGCCGTCATCTCGGGGGCGTAGTCGGCGATGCGGTTGAGCGCGGGCATGGCTGAGTCTCCGGCAGCGTGTGGCGGCAGACTAGGCCCGCGCGGCGGCGCTGTCAGGCGGCAATCGTGCGCGGGCGGCCCGACAGGAACACGGCGAGGCAGACGCCCATCAGGCCCATCGACAGGAAGAACACCGCCCCGGGCTGATAGGCCGGGCCGCCGGGCAGCGTGAAGAGGCCGAAGATCTGCGTCATCACCAGCGGCGCGGTGATGTAGGCCACCGCGCGGAACGAGGCGATGAGCCCCTGCAACTCGCCCTGCTGGTTGTCGGCGGCGGCGCGCGACATCATCCCCTGCAGGGCGGGCGTCACCACCGCGCCGAGGGCGGTCATCGGTGTCAGCACCAGCGCCAGCGTCGGCGAGGTCACGAGGCCGAGGCAGAGGAACGCCAGCGCGTTGAAGCAGAAGCCGTAGAGCACCGTGTTCGCCTCGCCGAAGCGGGGCAGGATCAGCCGGATCAGCCCGCCCTGCACGATGGCCAGCGCGATGCCGAAGGACGCGAGCGACACGCCGACCATGCCGGGCGACCAGCCGAAGCGCTCCTGCGTGAAGTAGGCCCAGGTCGCCGGATAGACGATGAAGGCGAACTCGTAGAGGAAGAACAGCGTCAGGTAGCGGGTCAGGCCCGGCAGGCGGCGCAGCGCGGCGAAGGCCCCGAACGGGTTGGCGCGGCGCAGCTCGAACCGGCGGCGGATGCGGTCGGTGACCGTCTCGGGCATCACGAGGAAGCCGAAGGCGAAGTTGGCGGAGGCCAGCGCGGCGGCGGCCCAGAACGGGGCGCGCGTGCCGTAACCCGCCAGCAGGCCGCCCAGCATCGGGCCAACGACGAACCCGATCCCGAAGGCGGCCCCGACGAGGCCGAAGTTCTTCGACTTGTCCTTCGCCTCCGACACGTCGGCGATGAAGGCCATCGCGATCGACTGGGTGGCGGAGGTGATGCCGCCGACGATCCGCCCCGCCAGCAGCAGCCATATCGACCCAGCGAGGGCCATCACGATGTAATCCGCCGCCATCACGACCAGCGATGTCAGCAGCACCGGCCGCCGCCCGAACCGGTCGGACAGGCTGCCCACCAGCGGGCCGCAGAGGAACTGCATGATCGCGAAGGAGGTGGTCAGGACCCCGCCCCAGATCGCGGCCTGTCCCAGCGCGCCGCCGGTCACCTCGCGGATCAGGTCGGGCATCACCGGCAGGATCAGGCCGATGCCCATCGCGTCGAGCGTCAGCGTGACGAGGACGAAGACGAAGGGCAGGCGGCTCTTGCGCGGGGTCGGGACAGCGTCGGACATGGCGGGTTCGGCTCACAGGCGGAACAGCCGCCGTCTGCCCTCTTATCGAGTGCGACAGGTCGACTTGTCAACTTTGGTTGACAGTTCTTTCCGCGGCGATCCGGTCGAGCAGCGCCGCCAGCGCCTGCGGGTTGGCGAAGAAGGGCGAGTGCGAGGTGTCGAGCCGGTGCCGCTGCACCACGGGCAGGCGGGCGGCCATGTCGGCCTGGTACTCGGGCGGGATCGTGCGGTCCTCGGCGCAGACGATGTAGTCGCGCGGCAGGGCCTCGGCGATCTCCAGACCCTCGACCGGGGTCGCCTGCGGCAACACCGCCTGCGCGCAGAGCCGGGGCGCGGCATAGGTCAGGGTCTCCGGCGGACAGTCGTGGTAGAGCACGTCCGCGATCCGGTCCTGCCGGAAGCGGAAGCTCTGCCCGTCCTCGGCGATGTCGAGCGCGCCCTGCAACGGCTGGCGCGGCCCGGCCTTCCGCATGTCGACCAGGCTTTTCCCGGCCTCGGGCATGTAGGCGCAGAGGTAGACGAGCCCGGCGATGCGCGACGGGTCCAGCGCGGCGGCGCGGGTGATCGGGAAGCCGCCCATCGAATGGCCCACGACCAGGGCCTTGCCCCGGATCGCGGACAGGATCGCCCGCGCGTAGGCGTCGAGCGTGACCTCGCCCAGCGGGGTCGGGTCGTCGCCGTGCGAGGGCAGGTCGATGGCATGGGCGTCGTGGCCGAGCGCCGCCAGTTCCGGAAGCAGGTCGCGCCAGCACCACGCGCCGTGGCACGAGCCGTGGATCAGCAGGATCTCGGTCATGCGACGTGTCCGATGCGGCGCAGGAACCCGGTCAGCGCGGCGGCATAGGCCTCGGGCCGTTCGACATGGGGCAGGTGGCCGCCGCCCCGGATCAGCTCGAACTGCGACCCGGGGATCAGGTCCACCGTCTCGCGCACCATGTCGGGCGGCGAGGCGCGATCCTCGGTCCCGGCGATGCCGAGCGTCGGCAGGCGCAGCCCGCTGGTGGGCGTGAAGAAATCGGTGCCCGCGATGGCCGCACAGCAGCCGAGATACCCCTCCGCCGGGGTGGCGAGCATCATGTCGCGCCAGTAGGGCAACTGGTCCGAGGCGAGGAAGGCGGGCGAGAACCAGCGTTCCATCACCATGTCCGCGACCCCCGCCATGCCGTCCGCGCGGATCGCCTCCATGCGCTGGGCCCAGCTTTCCGGCGTGCCCATCTTGGCGGCGGTGTTCGACAGCACGAGGCCCCGGATCAGGTCCAGTCGCTTCACGGCGAGGCCCTGCGCGATCATCCCGCCGATCGAGAGGCCGACGAAGACCACCTCGCGCCAGCCGAGGTGGTCGAGCAGGCGTTCGGTGTCATGGATCAGCCCGCCCATCGAATAGGGCGCGCTCGGCACCGACGAGGCCCCGTGCCCGCGCTTGTCGAAGCGCAGGAGGCGCAGCCCTGCGGGCAGGTGCGGCAGCAGCGGGTCCCACATCGCGAGGCTGGTGCCCAGCGAGTTGGCGAAGACGACCGGCGCGCCGTCCTCCGGCCCGTCGATGCGGTAGTTCAGCGTCACGTCCCCGAGATCGAGCATCGGCATGGATCAGTCCTCCCCGTCGGACAGGATACGCGCGAAGAGGTCCGCGTCCACGTTGCCCCCCGACACCACCGCGATCACCGCGTCGCCGGTGACGGCCTCGGGCTGGTAGAGCGCGGCGGCGAGCGCCACCGCGCCGCCCGGCTCCGCCACGATCTTCAGCCGGGTGAAGGCGGTGCGCATGGCGGCTTTCGCCTGCGCTTCGGTCACCACGAGGCCCGGTCCGCAGAGCCGGTGCAGGATCGGGAAGGTGATCTGCCCCGGGCTGGGGGTGATGATGGCGTCGAAGATGCCGACCGCCGGGCCGGTGTTGGTCTCGATCCGGCCCGAGACGAGCGAGCGCGCGACATCGTCGAAGCCTTCGGGCTCGACCGGGCGGGCGCGCAGGCCGGGGGCGCGGGCCTCCAGCGCCAGCGCGATGCCGCTGGTCAGACCCCCGCCGCCGCAGCACACCAGCACATCGGCCGCGGTCACCCCGGCCTCGGCGGCCTGCTCGGCGATCTCCAGCCCGGTGGTGCCCTGCCCGGCGATCACCTGTTCGTTGTCGAAGGGCTTGATCAGGGTCAGCCCGCGCGCCTCGGCCAGCCCGGCGCCGATAGCATCGCGGTCCTCGCCCCCGGCCCGGTCGTAGAGCACCACCTCGGCCCCGAGCGCGCGGGTGTTGGCGATCTTGAGCGCGGGCGCATCGGCGGGCATCACGATCACGGCGGGGACGCCGAAGACCTGCGCGGCCCGGGCGACGCCCTGCGCGTGGTTGCCCGAGGAATAGGCGATCACGCCGCGCGCGCGGGTCGCCTCGTCCAGTGCCGAGACCGCCGACCAGCCGCCCCGGAACTTGAACGACCCGGTGTGCTGCAGGCACTCGGGCTTCACGAAGACGCGCCGCCCGGCGATCTCGTCGAGGAACGGCGAGGACAGCAGCGGGGTGCGGCGGACATGGCCGGCGGCCCGGGCGGCGGCGGCCTCGATCATCGCGATGTCGGTCATAGCAGGGCGAGCCAGTCTTTCAGGACGGCCACCGACTCCGGCTCGTCGAGGAAGGGGATATGCGCGCGGTCGGGCACGTCGGTGAACAGCATGTCGGGGCGGCGGCGGCGCATCTCGGCCACCGTCGCCTCGGTCAGAAGATCCGAGTTCGCGCCCCGGATCAGCGCCAGCGGCACCCCGGCGAGCGCGTCGAAGAAGGGCCAGAGATCGGGCGCGGCCTGCGGGCCCGCCTCGACCAGCACGTCGCGCAGCTTCGGGTCGTAGGTGATCTGCAAGCCGCGCTCGGTCTCGGTGAAATGCTTCGTCACCTCCTCGCGCCAGCGGCTCTCGGAGACGTTCGGGAAGCCCGGGTTGAGCGCGGGCATCGCCGCGATCATCTCGTCATGGGTGCCGAAGCGCGGGTTGCGCCCGACATAGGCCATGATCACGTCGAGGCCGCTGGTGCCCAGTTCCGGGCCGATGTCGTTCAGGCAGACGCCCAGCATCCGGTGTTTCGCGACCGGGGCGAGGCCCATCGCGATCAGCCCGCCGCGCGAGGTGCCGAGGATCCCGGCCTTCTCGATCCCGAGGTGGTCGAGCAGCAGCAGCACGTCCTGCGCCTCGCGCGGGATGGTGTAGCTGCGGTAGTCGGCCCAGGCCGATTGCCCGCGCCCGCGATAGTCCATCCGGATCACCCGGTGCCCGGCGAGGGCCGGCATCGCGTAGTCGAAATCGCGGTGGGTGCGGGTCAGGCCCGACAGGCAGAGCACCGGGGTGCCCTCGCCCTCGTCGAGGTAGAAAAGGTCGGTGCCATCGGGGGCGCTCAGGATCGGCATCAGGCGCTCGCGGCGAGGTCGGGAATGGATGTCAGGTCGGTCAGCACATGGGCCGGGCGGTGGGGCATCCGGTCGACCGGCTCGCCCGCCCGGTTCACCCAGACGGTGGTGAAGCCGTAGCCGCTGGCGCCCGCCGCGTCCCAGCCGTTCGACGAGACGAAGAGCACCTCGGCGGGGGCCGTGCCGCAGGCCTGCCCGACGAGGTCGTAGACCGCCCGCGCGGGCTTGAAGATGCCGACCTGCTCGACGCTGAGGACATGGTCGAGGTAGAGGTCGAGCCCGGCGCTGTCGACCGCGCCCGCCAGCATGTCGGGCGAGCCGTTCGACAGGATGCCGGTGGTGAACCCGCGCGCCTTGAGCGTGGCCAGCATCTGCGGCACCTCGGGATAGGCGGCCAGTTCCCAGTAGAGCGCCAGCAGGTCCTCGCGCAGCACCGGGTCGCCGGTCAGCCCGGCGGCCTCCAGCGCCCAGTCGAGCCCGTCGCGGGTCACGCTCCAGAAATCCGTGTGCTCGCCGGTGATCGCGCGCAGCCAGGTGTATTGCAGCTGCTTCAGCCGCCAGTCGCGGGCGATCTGCGGCCAGTGCGCGGCGAAGGCCTCGCGGCCGGGTCGCTTCGCCAGTTCGCGGGCGGCCGCCGAGACGTCGAAGAGCGTCCCGTAGGCGTCGAAGATGCAGGTTGTGATGGCCATGCGCGCTCCCTCTCTCGCGGGGACTAAAGCATGGGTGCGCGGGGGCTTAAAGCCCCAGCCCGTGCGGGAACATCCGGTCGAAGCCCGCGGCGGCGAAGGCGATCACGGCGGCGGTCAGCAGGATCGAGAACACCCCGAGCACCAATCCGAAGCCCAGCGTGCGCCCGTCGCGCTTGATCAGCCCGACCGACGAGATCAGCAGCGAGAAGCCCGGAAACCAGCCTGACAGCGGGATCGGGATGAACTGCACGATGGCGATGATCAGGAGGGCCATGCCAACCAGCCGCTCGGTGTCCGGCCGGAACAGCCACGCGCCCCGGCGGCGCGTCGTGGCCTCCAGCAGCTTGAAGAGCGGCCTGAGCCGCAGGATCGCGCGGCTGAAGGTGGCGCGCGAGACCATGCGGCGGCCGATGAAGTCGGGAACCCAGACGGCGTGGTTGCCGAAGGCCATCTGCCCGGTGATCAGCACCAGCGGAATCCCGGTGATCAGCGTCGCGCCCGGCGGCCAGGGCAGCACGTTGATGATCGCGAACAGCAGCAGGGTCCAGCCGAAGGACCGGTCGCCGAGCTTGTCCACGAGGGCCGCGATGGAGACTTCCGAGGCCCCCTGACGTTCGAACACGGCGGCCAGCAAGAGCCGGGACATCGAAGGTCCCTTGGGCCGTCCAGCCTTGTCCGACATGTGGTGTCCTCGTGCGATGATCGCGGTCCGCGGCGAAGTGATCCGCCGGTGGTACCGCAACCAGATGAACGGCAGATAGCATCCCGGACCGCCTGCAAAAAGAGCAGGGTGCAGGATCTTTCCGCGACAGGGTGTCAGCCCGCGCGGGCGGGGCGCGGCCCGGCGGGTTTACAGTCCGGCTGCTGCTGGTAGGGTAGGGACCTTCTCCCGGTGCCACCTGCGCGCGGCGCAGCCACCGAAATTCATCCTTCCTCACATCACGGGTACCCCCATGACGCAGGTTACTTCCGGCGACGTCGTTCGCATTCATTACACCGGTTCGCTGGCCGACGGCTCGGTGTTCGATACCTCCGAGGGCCGCGAGCCCCTCGAGTTCACCGTCGGCTCGGGCGAGATCATCCCCGGTCTCGACAAGGCCATGCCGGGCATGACGGTCGGCGAGGAAAAGACGGTCACGATTCCCTGTGACGAGGCCTATGGCCCGCGTCACGAAGAGGCGCAGCAGGCCGTGCCGCGCGGCCAGATCCCGCCCGACATCCCGCTGGAGCCGGGGCTGCAGCTGCAGATGCGCGGCCCGGATGGCCAGGCCGTGCCGGTCACCGTGGCCGAGATCACCGACGAGGCCGTTGTGCTCGACGCCAATCACCCGCTCGCCGGCAAGGACCTGACCTTCAAGGTCGCGCTGGTCTCGATCGGCTGACCTCTGGCCGCTCGGACGTGCTATCCTTCCGGCGGGACTGCTGCCGGGAGGACCGAGTCATGTCCGAGACCCACGGGACCGTAATCTGGTCCGAACTGATGACCCGCGACGTCGAGGGGGCCAGGCGCTACTACGCCGACCGTCTCGGCTGGCGCATCGAGGCGATGCCGATGGCGGGCGACGCGGGCGACTACCTGGTCGCCTTCCGCGGCGACGAGATGGTGGCGGGCCTTGTCGACATGACCGCGATGCCGGGCATGGAGGGGCTGCCGCCGCACTGGTTCACCTACTTCGCCGTGGATGACGTCGATGCCGCCGCGGAGGCGACCGCCGCGGCAGGCGGGACGGTGATCCGCCCGCCGTTCGACGTGCCGGGCGTGGGCCGCATCGCGATCCTGCACGATCCGACCGGGGCCGCAATGGGGCTGATGACGCCGTCCTGACCGGCCTCAGCCCGCCGAGCCGAGATTCTCGACCTGCGGCATCCCGAGGATGTGGTAGCCGCCGTCGACGTGGACGATCTCGCCGGTGGTAAAGGCGGCGGCATCCGACAGCAGGTAGACGGCGGTGCCGCCGACTGCTTCCAGCGTCGCGTTCGACCGCAAGGGCGCGTTCTGCTCGGTGTGCCGGAAGGTGCGACGCGCGCCGCCGATGGCCGCGCCCGCGAGGGTCTTCATCGGGCCCGGCGAGACCGCGTTGACGCGGATGCCGTCCGGCCCGAGATCGTTGGCGAGGTACCGCGTCGCCGCTTCCAGCGCGGCCTTGGCGACGCCCATCACGTTGTAGAACGGGGTCACCTTGTTCGAGCCCTGGAAAGTGACGGTCAGCAGGCTGCCGCCCTCCGGCATCAGCGGCCGCGCCCGGCGCGCCACCTCGATGAAGGAATAGCAGGAGATGTCGAGCGAGTTCTTGAAGTTCGCCCGCGTGGTGTTGAGGAACCGTCCGGTCAGCTCGGTCTTGTCGGAATAGGCGATGGCGTGGACGACGAAATCGAGATGCCCCCACTCGGACGCGATCTGCCCGAAGCCCGCGTCGAGCGAGGCGTCGTCGGTCACGTCCATGTCCACCATCAGCCCGCCGCCCACCGACTGCGCCAGCGGCTGGACGCGCTTGCCGAACGCCTCGCCCTGGTAGGAAAAGGCCAGCTCGGCCCCGGCGGCGGCACAGGCCTTGGCAATGCCCCAGGCGATCGAGCGGTCGTTGGCGACCCCCATGATCAAACCGCGTTTTCCGCTCAATGCTCCGGTCATGGGATCACCCTGTGAGACTGCCGCTTCAATCCAGATACTTCGACATCACCAGCGTGGCATTGGTGCCGCCGAAGCCGAAACTGTTCGACAGCACGCTGTCGAGCGAGACATTCTCGCGCAGTTCCGTGACGATTTCAGCCGCGTCGATGGCCGGGTCAAGCTCCGTCACGTTGGCCGAGGCCGCGATGAAGTTCCCCTGCATCATCAGGAGCGAATAGATCGCTTCATGCACACCCGTCGCGCCGAGGCTGTGCCCGGTCAGCGACTTGGTCGAGGCCATCGGCGGGGTGGTGCCGCGCCCGAAGACCCGGCGGACCGCTTCCACCTCGGTCACGTCGCCCACCGGGGTCGAGGTGCCGTGGGCGTTGATGTAGTCGATGCTCCGGCCTTCGGGCAGGGTGCTGAGCGCCTGCCGCATCGAGCGCTCGCCGCCCTCGCCGGAGGGGGCGACCATGTCGTAGCCGTCCGAGGTCGCGCCGTAGCCGGTGACCTCGGCATAGATCTTCGCCCCGCGCGCCAGCGCGTGGTTCAGTTCCTCCAGCACCACGACGCCGCCGCCGCCCGCGATCACGAAGCCGTCGCGGGTCTTGTCGAAGGTGCGCGAGGCGGTCTCGGGGGTGTCGTTGTATTTCGAGGACATCGCGCCCATCGCGTCGAACAGGCAGGACAGCGTCCAGTCGATCTCTTCGCCGCCGCCGGCGAAGACGATGTCCTGCTTGCCCCACTGGATCAGCTCGGTGCCGTTGCCGATGCAATGCGCGCTGGTCGAGCAGGCCGAGGTGATCGAGTAGTTCACGCCCTTGATCTTGAACGGCGTCGCGAGGCAGGCCGAGTTCGTCGAGGACATGCAGCGGGTGACCATGAAGGG
>JAUHZL010000391.1 GCA_030425945.1 Alphaproteobacteria bacterium
GAAGGTGATGTCCCCGGCCCGGCCGACGGCCTTGGCCGCGTTCAGCGCGCCGACGCCCATGTTGTCGTCGCCCGCGTAGACGCCGTCGATGTCGTCATACTTGACGAGGAAGGCTTCCATCACCTGCTGCGACTTCTCGCGGTTCCAGTCGCCCGGCTGGGTCTCGACCAGCGTCACGTTCGGGCAGACCTCCGGCAGACGGTCCTCGAAGCCCTTGGCGCGCTCGATGGCGGTGGTGTAGCCCGGCTGACCCGAGATCTGCACCACGCGGGCCTCGTTCTCGATGCCGAGCGCCTTGAAGCGGTCGCACATGATCTCGGCCGAGCGGGACCCTTGGGTGATGTTGTCCGGGCCCGAGAAGGAGGCCACGAAGTCGAAGCCCGCCTCGGCGATGTTCGAGTTGGTCACGATCACCGGGATGTCGGCCTGGCTGGCCTTGCGGACGGCGGGGATCACGGCCTCGCCGTTGGTCGGCCAGATGATGATGGCGTCGACTTCCTGCTGGATCAGGTCTTCCATCTGCGCGATCTGGCGGGCCACGTCGCCGCCCGCGTCGAGCACGACGACTTCCACGTCCGGGTTGGCCTCGGCCGCGGCGATGAACGCCTTTTCATAGGTGGTCTGGTAGCTGTCCACGCCCACGTTGTTCTGCGTGATGCCGATCCGCATGGTCTCGGCGCCGGCGGCGCCTGCGCACACGAGGGCAGCCGCTGCGGTGGTGGCAGCGAACGTCTTGCGAAGGGTCATGTCGGTCTCCTCCCGTTGATGACCTGTGTCTGGTTTGTCCTCCGCCGGATCGCAAGGGCAGCGAGGCGCCCGTCACCATCCGGCTGGCTCCAGACTGGACATCTGCCGCGCGGGCGGCCCCCGCTGAGTCATCCAGATTGGACAGCATTACATCCAATATGGATAATTCGCGCATCCACGCCAGCATCCAGAATGAACATACGGGAGAGGGAGACGAAGATGCCCGAGTCGGAAATCACCAGAACGAATAATTCGACCGGGCGCACGACGCGCTCAAACCCGGGGGAGGGGGGCCGACCGATGACGGTCATGAAGAGCATCAGCGATGTCCGGGGCACACACCCCGTGCGCGCGCCCGCCGCGGCGGGTGAGCTGCTCACGACCGTCACCTTCCTCGAGAAATTCGGCGACGAGCTGCAGGACAGCCTGGAGCTGTTCGCGCCCTCGCCGCATTACCGGATGGTCCTGCACCTGCTGCGCGGCCACCTCGAAGGCAAGATCGTCACCCCCTCCGCGCTGATCGCGGCGGCGGGCGTGCCCTATGCCACCGCGACCCGGCGCCTGAAGGACCTGGTGGACGGCGGCCTCGTCGAACAGCGCCCGCGCACCCGCAGCGGCAAGAGCTTCTCGCTGCACCCCAGCGAGTCGCTGCTCGACCTCTGGATGCAGCTCTCGGGCCGCATCCGCCGCCTCGGCGCGCAGCAGTTCGGCGGCGCGGACGAGGCCCGCGAGGCCCGCGAATACTACTACGGCGGCTCCTACCTCGAAGCGCAGGCGCTGCCGCCGCTGCAGGTGCTGACCGAGCCGCTGACCTTGCCCGGCGGGCTGCGCGTGCTGGTCCACGGCGACCCGACCTTCATGGTCATGGAGAACCTCAAGCGCCAGTTCGAACACGCCATCGGCACCCGCATCCAGCAGCGCGCCTTCTCGATCGACCGGCTCCGGGACGAGGCGCTGCGCAACGCCGAGCGCAAGACCTCGACCTACGACATCATCGCGATCGACCTGCCCTGGGTCGGTGCCTTCGCCGAGGCCGGGATCCTGCATCCGCTCGACGCGATCATGGATGTCGAGCGGCTCGACCCCGCCGACTTCCACACCGCCGGGTGGACCGCCGCGCATTGGGGCGGGCGGCCCTACGGCGTTCCGGCGCAGACCACGCCCGAGTTGCTGTTCTACCGCCGCGACCTCTTTGCCGAGGCCGGGCTGGAGCCGCCCGCCACCACCGATCAGCTGCTGGAGGCCGCCCGCGTCCTCCACGCCCCGCAACGCGGTCGCTACGGGATCGCATGGAACGCCGCCCGCGGCACGGCGCTGGGTCACACCGTCCTGATGACGATGGCCGACTTCGGACAGCCCGTTCTCGACCTCCCCGAGAGCGCCGGGGGATTCGACACCGACCGGCTCGCCGCGGGCGGCTACCGGCCCACGATCGACACCGAGCGCGGCCGGGCCGCCGCCGACTACCTGATGCGGCTGCTCGACTATTCGCCGCCCGACATCCTGTCGATGTCCTGGTACGAGCGGGTCCGCCCCTACGCGCAGGGCCAGATCGCGATGGCCTATGGCTACACGCTGCTGGCGCCGTATTTCGAGCTCGACCCGTCCTCGCCCGCCTACGGCCAGACCGGCTACCTGCCGCACCCGGCCGCCCCGGGCTGCGCCAACCTGGCGCCGGTCGGCGGCTATGTCATGGGCATCCCGGCCAACATCGCGCCCGACCGGCTCGACGACGCGGTCGAGGCGCTGCGGGTCTTCACCTCGCCCGAGGCGCAGAAGCTCTACATCCAGAACGGCAGCCGCACCAACCCGCGCTACTCGGTCGGGGCCGACCCCGAGGTGCGCCGCCTGTCGCCGGTCTTCGAGGCGCTCGACGCTATGTCCTGGCGCGACGAGCTGCAGTTCTGGCCGCGCCCGCCGGTCCCCGAGATTGCCGAGATCATCCAGATCTGCGGCGAGGAATTCCACGACATGCTGCGCGGGATCTCGACCCCGCGCGAGGCGTTGCAGCAGGCGCAGGCCCGCGCCGACGCCGTCATCGACCGATCACCACCGGGTTAAGAACTGAGGGAGGACAACCCATGGACCCCACCCGCCTGAAGGGCAAGAACATCCTGATCACTGGTGCCGCCAAGGGCATGGGTGCGAAGAACGCCGAGCATTTCGCCGAACAGGGCGCGAATGTCTGCATCGGCGACATCGACATCGCCGAGGCGCAGAAGGTCGCCGACGCGATCAACGCCGCCGGCAACGGCCGCGC
>JAUHZL010000392.1 GCA_030425945.1 Alphaproteobacteria bacterium
GCACGCCGTCGTAGCGCGCGAGGTTCGACGAGGCCTCGGCGGGCGCGATGACGTAATAGGCGGGCAGCGCGTACTTCGTGTGCGGCAGCGAGATGTCGCGCAGCTCGGCCCCGGCGTCGCGCAGCATTTCGGCGCCCTGCTGCCAGAGCGCCTCGATCTCGGACGGCATGCCGTCCATGCGGTATTCCTTCGGGATGCCGATGACCTTGCCGCGGATGTCGCCGGTCAGCATCGCCTCGAAGTCGGGCACCGCGAGGTCGGCGGAGGTCGAGTCCTTCGGGTCGTGGCCCATCATCGCCGCGCCCATGATCGCGGCGTCGCGCACCGTCTTGGTCATCGGCCCGGCCTGGTCGAGCGAGCTGGCAAAGGCCACGATGCCCCAGCGCGAGCAGCGCCCGTAGGTGGGCTTCAGCCCCACGATGCCGGTGAAGGCGGCGGGCTGGCGGATCGAGCCGCCGGTGTCGGTGCCGGTCGCCGCGAGGCAGAGGTCGGCGGCCACCGCCGCGGCCGAGCCGCCGGACGAGCCGCCGGGGGTCAGCGCAGCCTCGTCGTTGCCGCGGCGCCACGGGTTGACCGCGTTGCCGTAGACCGAGGTCTCGTTCGACGAGCCCATCGCGAACTCGTCCATGTTCAGCTTGCCCAGCATCACCGCGCCGGCGTCGGCCAGCTGCTGGCTGACGGTCGACTCGTACTCGGGGCGGAAGCCTTCGAGGATGCGCGAGGCGGCCTGGCTGGGCACGCCTTTCGTGCAGAACAGGTCCTTGATGCCGACCGGGATGCCGGTCATCGGCTGCGCGTCGCCCGCCCCGATGCGGGCATCGGCGGCGCGGGCGCGCTCGAGCGCGATCTCGGGGGTCTTGTGGACGAAGGCGCCCAGGGCGTCGGCGGCCTCGATCTGCGCGAGGCAGGCCTCGGTCAGCTCGACGGCTGTGATCTCGCGGGCGGCGAGGCGGTCGCGGGCCTCGGCGATGGTCAGGCGGGACAGCTCGGACATGATCACTCCACCACTTTCGGGACCGCGAAGAAGCCTTCGCGGGCGTCGGGCGCGTTCGACAGGACCTTCGCCTGCTGGTCGCCGTCGGTCACGACGTCGGCGCGGCGCTTCAGGCGCATCGGCGTGACGCTGGTCATCGGCTCGACGCCCTCGACATCGACCTCGTTCAGCTGCTCCATGAAGTTCAGGATGCCGCTGAGGTTGTCGGCGAGTTTCGGCAGGTCGGACTCGGGCACGGCGATCCGCGCCAGCTTGGCCACCTTGCGGGCGGTGTCGATGTCGATGGACATGGGCTGTTCCTTCCGGCGGTTCGCGGCGGGTTTAGCGGGGCGCGCGGGGCGCTGCAAGCCGCGCGCAGCGGCTCAGGGATGCGCCAGCCGGTGGCGGCGCCAGACCTCGATCATCCAGCCCAGCATCAGCGCGTTGAGCAGGTGCCACAGGAAATGCGTGCCGACCGGGATGCTGTCGCAGAGCGCCATGTCGAGCGAGCGCGCGGTCAGCGACAGCGTCAGGAGCGCCGCGCCGAAGATCAGCCCGCGCCCGGTGTCGGCCCGGCGCCGCAAGAGGGCCAACCCGTAGGCGAGGATCATCAGCGGCAGCGGCCAGTACTGGGCCGAGATCGACAGGAACGGCACCGTCTGCAGCACCGGGATCAGCAACGCGGCATAGGGGATGAAACCCGCCGTCGCCAGCGCCGCCCAGCCCGCGGGCATCCGCCAGTAATCGCGGTTGGCGACGAAGATGTAGGCGAAGGAAAACACCACGATCGGCAGCACGTCCGCGATCCCGGCCCAGACCGTCGCCAGCGTGTGGAAGGCCCAGCTTCCCAGCCCGATCAGGAACAGCAGCGCCGACAGCACCTGCCCCGTGACCATGCCGCGCGTCCGCGCACCCATGATGAGCGCCGCGAGGAGGAAGGCGAAATTGGTCCAGGCATTGACCGGCTCGGCCCAGTACTCGGGGCCCAGCCGCTCGCAATAGCCGTCCACCTGCCGCATCAAGCCTTCCATTCCGCCCCCCGGTTGCGGTTACCTTGCGCGGGGCAATCTAGTCCGACGAAGGGAGAGAGACGACATGCAACTGACGTGGCTTGGCCATTCCGGCTTCCGGCTCGAGATCGCGGGACAGGTCCTGCTGATCGACCCGTGGCTGACCGGCAACCCGATGTTCCCCGCCGAGCGCCGCGCCGAGGCGGTGGCGGGCGCGACCGCGATCCTCGTGACCCACGGGCACGGCGACCACAGCGCCGACGCGGTGGCGCTGGCGAAGGAGACCGGGATCCCCGTCGCGGGCATCTACGACCTGATCTCGCACTGGCAGGCCAGCGAGGGGGTCGAGGGCATCGGCTTCAACAAGGGCGGGACCATCACGCTGGGCGAGGTCCGGGTGACGATGGTGGGGGCGGTGCATTCCTCGTCCCTCGCCGGGCCGAACGGGCCGGTCTACGCCGGGGCCGAGGCGGGGTTCATGATCTCGGGCGAGGGCCGGACGGTCTATGTCTCGGGCGACACCGACGTGACCGCCGACATGGGCGTCTGGAACGACCTGCATCACCCGGATGTCGGCATCCTCTGCGCGGGCGGGCATTTCACGATGGACATGGCGCGCGCGGCCTACGCGGCGCGGACCTTCTTCGACTTCCGCACCGTGATCCCCTGCCACTACCGGACCTTCCCGGTGCTGGAACAGTCCGCCGCGACGCTGATCAAGAACCTGCCCGGCGTCGAGGTGATCGAGCCGGAGGTGATGGTGGCGATGACGGTTTAGGAGAGAATCCTCCTACCTTGCATCAGCGCGGAGGATTACGGCTCAACGCTGATGCTTTCGACTACCTACATAAGTATGATACGCAACTTTCATCTGAGCCCGCCTTATTCGTCCAAAACGGCGGGAAAGGTTGCGTGCGCCTGAAAGCGCTTTAGATTCAAGATGCTACACTGAAATCCGCAGTAGTTACGGACGCACGCATGGGTGAAAACCTACAGCC
>JAUHZL010000393.1 GCA_030425945.1 Alphaproteobacteria bacterium
CCGGCCCCGGCGCTCTATGCCTCGGACAACACCGAGTGCCTGACGCAGGACATCGAGGGCGCCAAGGCGATGCTCGAGGCGGCCGGCTACGTCGACAGCAACGGCGACGGCGTCCGCGAGAAGGACGGCGTGGAACTGCGCGTGCTCTACCAGACCTCGACCAACGCGGTGCGTCAGGACTTCCAGGCCCTGATCAAGCAGTGGTGGGAAGAGATCGGCGTCGCGACCGAGCTGCGCAACATCGATGCATCGGTCTACTTCGGCGGTGACCCGGGCTCGCCCGACACCTTCCAGAAGTTCTATGCCGACGTCGAGATGTACGCCAACAACTTCGACGGCACCGACCCGCAGTCCTACCTCGCGGCCTATCGCTGCGGCAACGAGCCGAAGCCGTCGAGCCAGTGGCAGGGCGAGAACATCAACCGCTTCTGCGACCCGGAGTACGACGCCCTGCTCGACGAGCTGGCGCAGACCGGCGAGCTGTCGAAGCGCGGCGAGATCGCCCGGAAGCTGAACGACATGCTGACCAAGGACAGCTACACCATCCTGCCCCTCGTGGATCGCGGCCGGGTCTCGGCCCACTCGAACACGCTGGGCGGTGTGCAGCTGAACACCTGGGACAGCGAGCTGTGGAACGCAGCCGACTGGTACCGGATCGACTGATCCCGGCCTGAACCGACCCGGCGTGCCCTGCGCGCCGGGTCTTTTCGCGGGCCAGAGACCGCCCGCCCCCCTCGACATTCCGACCCGACCGAGAGGCGCCGATGCTGACATTCACGCTCCGACGACTGGTCTTTGCCGTGCCGACGCTGCTGTTCATCGCGCTGGTCATCTTCCTGTTGCTCGAGCTCGCGCCCGGCGACCCGATGGCGCAGGTGCCGCTGACGGTGCCGCCCGAGGTGAAGGAAAAGATGCGCCTCGCCCTCGGCCTCGGCGAGCCGATGCACGTCCGCTTCGTGCTCTGGCTGAAACAGTTCTTCATCGTCGAACCCATCCACCTGGTCGACGCGATCTTCGGCTCGTCCTTCGGCGAGGGCATGCAGCGGGTGATCTCCTGGCAGACACGCTCGCCGGTCATGGACATCGTCGTCCAGCGCATGCCGCAGACGCTGTGGGTGGTCGGCATGTCCTACGTCCTCGGCGTGCTGATCGCGCTGCCGATCGGGATCTACTCGGCCTACAAGCAGTATTCCTGGTTCGACCAGATCGGCACCTTCGTCAGCATGGTCGGCTTCTCGGTCCCGACCTTCTTCACCGGCGTGCTGCTGATCGTGATCTTCTCGGTGAACCTCGGCTGGTTCCCGTCGATCTACGACACCACGCACAAGGTGACGGACCTCGAAAGCCTGCTGTTCCAGATCAAGCAGATGATCATGCCGGTCTCGGTGCTGGCGCTCTACAACGCGGCGCAGATCAGCCGGTTCATGCGGGCCTCGATGCTCGACAACCTGAACCAGGACTACGTGCGCACCGCCCGCGCCAAGGGCCTGAAGGAAAAGACCGTGGTGCTGGTGCATGTGCTGCGCAACTCGATGATCCCGGTCGTCACCGTCATCGCGCTGGGGGTGCCCACCGTCTTTGGCGGCGCGATCATCACCGAGCAGGTGTTCAAGGTGAACGGCCTCGGCCAGCTCCTGATCACCGCCATCCAGGCCAACGACCTGCCGATGGTGCAGACGCTGACCTTCATCTTCGCCGTGCTGATCGTGGTCTTCAACCTGATCGCGGACGTGCTCTACGGCCTTCTCGACCCGAGGATCCGCTATGACTGACATCTCGCAAGAGCCGGTCCATTCGTCGAACCAGACGGCCCCGGAGAAGTCCCGCAGCTACTGGTCGGATGTCTGGCGCCAGTTCCGCAGCCACAAGGGCGCGATGCTGGGCGCGGTGGTGTTCTTCGGCATCCTGCTGCTGGTGATCGTGGGACCGCTGATCTACCACGTCGATCCGACCTACATCGACATCCGCGCGCGCAACCAGGGCCCGAGCCTCGCCCACCCGTTCGGCACCGACCAGCTCGGCCGCGACATCCTCGCCCGGATGATGGCGGGCGGGCAGGTGTCGATGGCCGTGGGCATCACGGCGATGCTGATCTCGCTGATCCTCGGGACCGCGATCGGCGTGCTGGCGGGGTACTTCAAGCGGCTCGACGGCTGGCTGATGCGGCTGACCGACCTGTTCCTCGCGCTGCCGCTGCTGCCGCTGCTGCTGGTCATCATCCTGCTGTTCCGCGACCCGCTGAACCGGGCCTTCGGGCCGGAGGGCGGCATCTTCATCCTGATGGTGACCGCGATCGGGATCACCTCGTGGATGCAGGCGGCGCGGATCGTGCGCGGCGACGTGCTGGCGCTGAAGGAGCGCGAGTTCGTGCTGGCCGCGCGCTCGATCGGCACCACGCCGCTCCTGATGATCCTGCGCCACGTCCTGCCCAACGTGCTGAGCCCGATCATGGTCTCGGCCACGCTGGGGGTGGCGAACGCGATCATCACCGAGTCGGCGCTGTCCTTCCTCGGCCTCGGCTTCCCGCCGGACTTCCCGACCTGGGGCCGGCTGCTGTTCGACGGGGTGGACTACCTGCAGCAGTATCCCGAGCGGGTGATCTTCCCGGGCGTCGCGATCTCGCTGACCGTGCTCAGCGTGAACTACATGGGCGACGGCCTGCGCGACGCGCTCGACCCGCGCATCCGGGGGCGCTGAGCGCCGGGCTGCAAATCAGGGAAATCCGTCCGTGTGCCCGGCAAGGGACAGACGGATTTCCCGCCCCGCGCCCCGCACCGGACCCCTGTCCCGATCCTTGCTCCGCCCGCGCGACAGCCTCCCGCGCGGGCGGTTTGCGTTCCTGCGGGCCGCCCGCTACGCGCGGTCGATCCCGTCAGGAGGACAGACATGTTCGAAGAACTCGGTTTCATCGAGACCACCGCCCGCGAGGCGTCGGTCTGGTTCGGCCTCGGTCTGGGCGCGCTGTTCGG
>JAUHZL010000394.1 GCA_030425945.1 Alphaproteobacteria bacterium
GCCACCGCCGAGGGCTGCTGGCTCTGCCGCCCGCCGAAGGTTGCCGTGGTCAGCGCGGTCGGCGCGGGCGACAGTCATCTGGCGGGCGTCGTGCTGGCGCTGGCGCGCGGGGCCGATCCGCTGACCGCCTGCATCGCCGGGGTGGGGGCGGCGGCCTCGGCCGTGACGACGCCCGACACCGCGCTCTGCCGCCGCGAGGATGCGGAAGCCTATGCCCGGCAGGTGGTGGTCGAGCCGCTCTAGGGACGGAAGGCCGCCGGGACCGGCGCGTCCTCCGGGGTGCGGCCCGCGATCTCGAGGATCAGCTTCTTCTTGACCGCCTCGGTGAAGCCTGCCGCGTCCTCGGCTGTGATCACGAAGGACCCGATCCCGCCGATGATGCGGTCCCGGAAATCGGCCTCGAGGTTCGGGTTGCCCGGCCGCCCCGAGCAGAACCGGCAGAGCAGCGCCAGCCCGTTGATCGTGATCCCGGCCTCCAGCACCTCGCGCCGGGCGCTGGCGATGGACGGCCCGCCGTAGTTGTTCACGCTGTCGCCGGAGAAATCGATGACCTGCCGCCACGAGGTGATGTCGTTCCCCTCGATCAGCGCCTTGCCTTTCAGCAGCGCTGCACCGATGGCGTTGCGTCCGAAGGCGCGGGCGGGCGCGGTTTCCAGCGCCGCGGCGAACCCGGCGGCATCGCTTGCGTCGGCGATGATCGTCCAGTCCACCACCACGTCCTGGCTGGTGACCCCGGCCCACTCGACATAGGTCACCGCGATCCGCTGGTAGGCGGTCGAGGCGATTGCGCCGAGCACCTCCGGCGATTGCAGCGCCTCGGCATAGCTCTGGCGCTGGAACAGCAGCTCGTCATAGTCGATCGAGCCGGAACTGTCGGCCAGCAGGACCAGCTCCAGCTCGACGTCCTGCGCGGAGGCGGGCAGGGCGCAGCCGAGGCAGAAGAGCAGGGCGAGAACACGACGCATGCGGGGCGAGGTAGCCTGCCCGCGCGGCGGTTCAATCCGGCAGCGCGAAGGTCGCGCTGGCGGTCGCGACGGCCTTGCCCGACGGCTGGGCGACGAGCGTGGCGCGGGCGAAGGCAAGCGTCCGCCCGGCCCGCGTGACCGCGGCGGTGACGGTGATCCGGTCGCCGGTCGCGGGGCGCAGGAACTGGGTCTCGAGGGTGACCGTGGCGACCGGCCGGAATGCGCCCGTTGCGGCACAGACCGCGAGGACCATCGTCGTGTCCGCCAGCGTGGCAAGCGCCTGCCCGGACACGATGCCGCCGACCCGCGCGATGGCCGGCGTGATCGGCGCGTCGAGCGTCACCCCCTCCGGACCGGCGTCGGTCACCCGCGGCGCAAGGGCACGCACCCAGTCGGCGAAGTTCTCGTCGAGAAAGCTCTGGGCGGTGCCGGCGGGGGTGGGGTCGGACATGGCGCGCTCCGGGTGGGGACCGGGGCAGGGTGGCAGGGCCGGGCAGGTGGGGCAAGGGGGCTGGGGTCGGTGGGGGTGGCGCCGCGGTGGCGCGGGCGGTGCTGGGCGTCGAGGGCGTGCGTGTTCTGTGGCCCCCCCCCGGCGAGGTCGCTTGCAGGGCACGATGCCGGAGGTGTGAGCGATGGCGCGGCGCGGATGGTCCGGGGCATGGACGCAAGGTGTGTGTGGTCATTCCCCTCGGTGCGCTCTGGTCCACCTTGGGGCTATCCCGACAGGTCTTGTCGGTGGCGCCGCGTGGGAGCTTCGGTTCGCGGGCGGCTGACCTGTTCGGTCGTCCGTCCGGGCGAGATCAGGTAACTCCGGGTCCTCCCCGCCGGGCGCCCCGCTCTCGCCCCGAAGGCATGCCCGCCGGATGGTGCGGATGCCCTCGGTCGGTGGGCGTTTGCCGTTGTCTTGCGGGTCTGCGGTGGTCGCCCCGGGGCCCCTGCCGCGCCGGGTGAGCAGTCAGGGTGCGGCGCGGGTGCCGGTCGAGAGTGGCGGCACCTTCCGCCTGCGGGCTTCCGGTGTCCGATCCCCATGTCAGGCACAACCCGGCCCCGGCGATCCGGGCGGCCTCACCCGGCGAAGCCCCCTCAGTAGATATATCGGATCTGGTCGGTCCAGTAGCGTTCCAGCCGTTTCAGGCGGGCGTTGACGTCCTCGACCGCTTCCAGCGTCAGGACGCTGCGCTCCTGCAACCCGGCGGAGTGGCGGGCGATCAGGTCGGCGACGAGGTCGCGGACACGACGGCCCTCTCCCGTCAGGCGCACCCGCACGGACCGGCGGTCGATGGCGCAGCGCTCGTGGTGCATGTACCCCATCTCGACAAGTTTCTTCAGATTGTAGGAGACGTTCGAGCCCTGGTAGTAGCCGCGCGATTTCAGCTCGCCCGCGGTCACCTCGTTCTCGCCCACGTTGAACAGCAACAGCGCCTGCACCGCGTTGACGTCGAGGATTCCGAGGCGTTCGAATTCGTCCTTGATGACGTCGAGCAGCAGGCGGTGCAGCCGTTCGACCAGCGACAGCGTATCCCTGTAGGAGGCGAGGAACCCCGACGCGCGCGCGTCCGTGGGATGGGTATGAATGCTCATGCGGGCCTCCGTCCGGGTCTGAACGGGGGCAGGTTCCGGCGAAAACCCAAAGAAGTCGTTAAGCTGCCCGGCAGGACCGGGACGCGCTCAGCGGGCAAGCTCCGCGATCAGGGCGGCGAAGCGCTCGGGCGGGACGGCCTGCCCCGAGACCCAGCGATAGAGGTCCTGGTCGTTCTCGTCGAGCAGCGCGTCGAAGAGGTCGAGCGCGGCCGCGTCCATGCCCCCGAGCCGGGTGTCGGCATAGGGGCCGAGGATCAGGTCCATCTCCTTCGTCCCCCGCCGCCAGGACCGCATCCGCATCCGCTTGAGCCTGTGCTCGTGGGTTTCGGGTCCGGTCTCGGGGCGGGGAATGTCCATCACAGGGGCGTCTCCAGGCTCTTGCGCAGCCGTTTTTCCAGTCGGGCCAGCCGGTC
>JAUHZL010000395.1 GCA_030425945.1 Alphaproteobacteria bacterium
AAGCCGTCGCGCCCCGGCAAGGGCAAGCCCGCATCGGTGAAGCGCGGCAAGATCCGGTCGGCAAAGCCTCGCCGCAACCGCTAGGGTCCTCCCGCAAGACGGTTGGGCACCGCGCCCGCCTGCGCTACTCTGGACGGTGAGCGGCGGATGAACCGCCGCCACGGCAGGACCAAGGGCAGGAGCACGACCCATGCGCACGGTGATCGCACGCCTTTCCGGTGTCGCCGCAGGGCTGCTGCTGGCGCTGGGCGGAACCGCGTCCGCCTTTGCCCCCGACACCTCGGCCCGCCCGCAGGCCCGCACGCTGGCGCTGGAACAGGTCGCCGACACCGCCGCCACGGTGCCGTCAGGCCTCGCCGTGACCCGCTCGCTGCGGCCGGTTGCCCGCACCGGCGCCCCGCGTGCCCAGACCCCGGTGCAGGCCACCGTCCAGCCGCACCGCGCCAACCCGGCGGCCTTCAACCGTTGGGTCACCGATTTCCGCCGCCGCGCGCTGCGCCAGGGCATCCCCGCTCAGGTCTTCGACCGCGCCTTCGCCGAGGCCGAATACCTCGCCGTGGTGATCGAGCGCGACCGGCGGCAGAGCGAGTTCACCAAGCAGCTGTGGGAGTATCTCGACACCGCCGTCTCGGACAGGCGGGTGCGGAACGGACGGTCGAACTTCCGCGCGCAGGAGCGCACCTTGCGCCGGATCGAGGCGACCTATGGCGTGGACGCCCAGGTGGTCGCCGCGATCTGGGGGCTGGAGAGCGCCTACGGCACCTTCCGGGGCGACACCAACACGATCAGCGCGATGGCCACGCTCGCCTTCGACGGTCGGCGCAAGCGATTCTTCGAAGCGCAGCTGATGGCGGCGCTGCGCATCCTCGCGGCGGGCGATACCGACATGCGCCACATGCGCGGCAGCTGGGCCGGGGCGATGGGGCACACCCAGTTCATGCCGGACAGCTTCCTCAGCTACGCGGTCGACTTCACCGGCGACGGCCGGCGCGACATCTGGGGCGACGACCCGACCGACGCGCTGGCGTCCACCGCCAACTACCTGCGCGCGCACGGCTGGCGGCGGGGCCAGCCCTGGGGCATGGAAGTGCAACTGCCGCGCAACTTCGACTACAGCCAGACCGGCGAGCGCATCAAGAAATCGGTCGCCGCGTGGATGGCCGCCGGGGTGCGCCGGATCGATGGCAGCGCGATTCCCGACCACGGCCGCGCGTCGGTGCTGGTGCCTGCGGGCGCGCAGGGCGCGGCGTTCCTGATCTTCGACAACTTCCACGTGATCGAGCGTTATAACCCCGCCGACGCCTACGTGATCGCCGTCGGGCATCTCGGCGACCGCATCCTCGGCGGCGGCGCGATCCGGGCCGGCTGGCCGCGCGGCGACCGCGCGCTCAGCTTCGACGAGAAGGTCGAGTTGCAGCGCCTGCTGACCGAGGCCGGGCATCCGCCGGGCAAGATCGACGGCATCATCGGGCCGAATACCATCGAGGCGGTGCGCCGCTACCAGCGTGGCCAGGGCCTCATTCCGGACGGCTACGTGTCGCTCGACATCCTGCGCCGCCTGCGCTGACGCCGCGGCGCGGCAACTCCGCTCTGGCGTTTCGGTCCGGCTTCGGCTAGGGGCCGCGCAACCCATTCCAGTGAAAGCCCCTCCCATGGACCTGCGCAACATTGCGATCATCGCCCACGTGGACCACGGCAAGACCACGCTTGTGGACGAGCTTCTGAAACAGTCGGGCACCTATCGCGAGGGGCAGGCCACCACCGAGCGCGCGATGGATTCGAACGACATCGAGCGCGAACGTGGCATCACGATCCTCGCCAAGGCCACCTCCGTCGAGTGGAAAGGCACCCGGATCAACATCGTGGACACCCCCGGCCACGCCGACTTCGGCGGCGAGGTCGAGCGCATCCTCAGCATGGTGGACGGCGTGGTCCTGCTGGTCGACGCCGCCGAGGGCCCGATGCCGCAGACCAAGTTCGTGACCTCCAAGGCGCTGGCGCTGGGCCTGCGGCCGATCGTCGTGCTGAACAAGGTCGACAAGCCCGACGCCGAGCCCGACCGCGCGCTGGACGAGTGCTTCGACCTCTTCGCCGCCCTCGACGCCACCGAGGAGCAGCTCGACTTCCCGCATCTCTACGCCTCCGGCCGCTCCGGCTGGGCCGACGAGACGCTGGACGGTCCCCGAAAGGACCTCTCGGCGCTCTTCGACCTCGTCGTGCGCCACGTCGCGCCGCCGAAGCAGCAGGAACAGGCCGATCAGGCCTTCTCGATGCTGGCCACCACGCTGGGCGCCGATCCGTTCATCGGTCGCCTGCTGACCGGCCGCGTCGAGACCGGCACCCTGCGCACCGGCACCACGCTGAAGGCCCTGTCGCGCAAGGGCGACGAGATCGAGCGCTTCCGCGTCACAAAGATCCTCGCCTTCCGGGGCCTGTCGCAGCAGCCCATCGAGGAGGCCGTCGCGGGCGATATCGTCTCGATCGCCGGCATGACCAAGGCGACCGTCGCCGACACGCTCTGCGATCCGTCGATCACCGACGCGATCCCGGCCCAGCCCATCGACCCGCCGACGATCACCGTGACCTTCGGGATCAACGACAGCCCGCTCGCCGGGCGTGACGGCAAGAAGGTGCAGTCCCGCGTCATCCGCGAGCGCCTGCTCAAGGAAGCCGAGACCAACGTGGCCATCCGCGTCACCGACACTCCCGGCGGCGAGGCCTTCGAGGTTGCCGGGCGCGGCGAACTCCAGATGGGCGTGCTGATCGAGAACATGCGCCGCGAGGGCTTCGAGCTGTCGATCTCGCGGCCGCAGGTCCTGTTCCGCGACGAGGGCGGCCAGCGCCTCGAACCGGTCGAGGAAGTCACCATCGACGTGGACGACGAGTTCACCGGCGCCGTGATCGAGAAGGTCACCGGGGCCCGCAAGGGCGACCTCGTCGAGA
>JAUHZL010000396.1 GCA_030425945.1 Alphaproteobacteria bacterium
GGTTCATCGCGGTGCTGTCCACGGCGGTCGGTCTGCTGAACCTGTTCCCGGTGCCGGTTCTCGACGGCGGGCACCTCGTCTTCCACGCCTACGAGGCGGTGGCGGGCAAGCCGCCCTCGGACCGGGCCTTGCGCGTGATGATGAGCGCGGGCCTCGCGATCCTGCTGACGCTGATGGTGTTTGCCCTGACGAACGACCTCTTCTGCCCGTGATCCCGGCCGGACCCGTGGCTTTTTGTCCACAGGTCCGGGCCTTGGCCCAAGCGCCGTAACTCCCCCCAGAACCGGCCCAATTCGCGCCACATTCGGACGCCAGATCAGGGGTGCGCAAGAATTGGAGGGCAGAACCATGCATTATGTTCAGGATGGCGTTCAGGGCGCACGGGCTCTGTTCGGGGCCTATGGCGACAGCGTTCTGGTGGTCGCACTCATCATCGCTTCGCTTTCCGTGGCGGTGACCCTCGTCGGAATGCTGGGTGCGGCTCTGTGACCACACCTTCGCCCCGGGTGGAGTTTTCCACAGGGGCGAGGGGTGTTCGATTTTGACAACCTGACCGGCTCGGGGTAGCACTTCCCCAAACAAAAAACGGGACAGGTTTCAGCCATGAGCGGTACAACGAGCGGTCTTCGCGGCGCGGTCAGCAGGATCTGCCTCGGGATGGCACTTGCAGGCGGAGCAGTCACGACCCTGACGCTCGCCACCACTGCGCCCGCATGGGCGCAGGACTTTCGCTTCAATCAGGTCAGCGTGACCGGCACCCAGCGCGTCGATGCAGCGACCGTGCTCAGTTATGCCGCGATTCCGCGCGGACAGGCGGTGTCGGCCGGCGAGCTGAACGACGCCTACCAGCGAATCGTGAACTCGGGCCTCTTCGAGACGGTCGAACTGACCCCGCGCGGCGGCACGCTGGAGATCGCGGTGCAGGAATGGCCGACGATCAGCCGCATCAACATCGAGGGCAATAAGCGCCTCGACGACGACGTGCTGCTCGGCCTGATCGAAAGCCGTCCGCGTCGCGTCTATGACCCGCTGCAGGCCGAAAACGATGCCGCCAAGCTGGCCGACGCCTATGCCCAGCGCGGCCGCCTCGCCGCCACGGTCGAGCCGCGGCTGATCCGCCGGTCCGACAACCGCGTCGACCTGGTGTTCGAGGTGACCGAAGGCCGCGTGGTCGAGGTGCAGCGCATAAGCTTCGTCGGTAACCGGTCGTTCTCGGAGCGTCGCCTGCGCAACGTGCTGCAAACCCGGCAGGCCGGCCTGCTGCGCACCTTCATCCAGGCCGATACCTTCATCGAAGAGCGCATCGCCTTCGACCGTCAGGTTCTGACCGACTTCTACCTGTCGCGCGGCTTCCTCGACTTCCAGATCCTGGGCGTGTCGTCCGAACTGGCCCGCCAGCGCGACGGCGTGTTCCTGACCTTCTCCGTGCGCGAAGGCCAGTCGTTCCGGATCGGGCAGGCCACCGCCGAAAGCGCGATCGAGGGCGTCGATGCGGCCGACTTCGCGGCGGCCCTGCGGATCGACAGCGGCGAGACCTATTCGCCGGCGCTGATCGACAACAACATCGCGCGGCTCGAGCGTCTCGCCATCGAGAAGCAACTGAACTTCGTGCGGGTCACACCGCGCCTCGTGCGCAACGATGCTGCGGGCACCGTGGACGTGACCTTCGTGCTGGAGCGCGGGCCCCGGATCCTCGTCGAGCGGATCGATATCGAGGGCAACACCACCACGCTGGACCGGGTCATCCGCCGCCAGTTCAACACGGTCGAAGGCGACCCGTTCAACCCGCGCGAGATTCGCGCCGCGGCCGAACGGATCCGCGCCCTTGGCTTCTTCGGCAAGGCCGACGTCGAAACCCGGCGCGGCAGTTCCGATGACCGGGTGATCGTGGACGTGAACGTCGAAGAGGCGCCGACCGGCAGCCTGTCCTTCGGCGGCACCTACTCGGTCCAGGACGGCTTCGGCCTGTCGGTCAGCCTGACCGAGCGCAACTTCCTCGGCCGCGGCCAGTTCGTCAGCTTCACCTATGCCGGTGGGGTGGACAACACCGAGGCCAGCCTGAGCTTCGCCGAGCCGGCCTTCCTCGACCGCAACGTACGGTTCTCGCTGGATGCGAGCTACGCAACGACGAATAATGCCAACGCGAGCTATGATACTGAGCTCGGCTTTGGGAAGGTCGGGGTCGAGTTTCCTGTCAGCGAGCGGGGTCGATTTGGTATGAATGTCGGCCTCGGCACGACGCGAATGTTCGACGTGTCTGCCAATGCTTCGCCAATCATTCAGCGCGAAGCCGGACGCCGAGACACGCACTCGATCGGCTATACCTACAGCTATGACAGTCGTCGGAGTGGTCTCGATCCGAATACTGGCGTCCTGCTGCGCTTCGGGCAGGAGATTACCGGTGTCGGGACGACGAACCAGATCCTTCGGACCACTGCCTTTGGCCGGGCCGAAACCAAGGTCTGGAACGAGGAAGTCACGCTCAGCGTCGATGTCGAGGGCGGGGCGCTCACACCGCTCGGCGGGGCGACGACCCGCGCGACCGATCGTTTCTTCGGTGGTCGTAGCGTAATCCGCGGCTTCCAGTCCAACGGCCTCGGCCCGCGGGATACAAACGCCACTAACTCGGATGCCCTCGGCGGCAACTACTACGCCGCCGCGCGGTTCGAGAGCGAGTTCCCGCTCGGTCTTCCGGATGAATACAACATCACAGGCGGTGTGTTCTTCGACGTCGGCTCGGTCTGGGGTCTTCAGGATACGGCCGGTGCCGGTGGCGCGGTGGACGACAGCGCGCGTCTGCGCGCGGTCGCGGGCTTCTCGATCTTCTGGACGACGGGCTTCGGGCCGCTGCGCTTCAACTTCAGCCAGCCGCTCGTGACCGAAACCTACGACCGGACGGCCGGGTTCGACCTGACGATCTCGACCAAGTTCTGATCCATG
>JAUHZL010000397.1 GCA_030425945.1 Alphaproteobacteria bacterium
GAGATGCCCGAGGTGCTGCGCGTCTCGGACCGGATCGTGGCGATGTACTCGGGCCGGATCATGCGCACCTTCACCGCCGAGACCGTCACCGAGGACAACCTGATCCAGGCGATTTCCGGCATCGCGGGCAGCGCCGAGACCGCGGCCTGAGCCGATGCGGGTCGGCGTCGCAGGGCTGGGCCGGATGGGGGCACCGATGGCGCGCCGCCTGATCGCGGCCGGACACGAGGTCGCCGTCTGGACCCGCGACGCCGCCAAGGCCGGAGACTTCGCCAGCGCGGAGGGCGCGGCCCGTGCCGCGACCCCCGCCGCTCTGGCGCGGGCGTCGGAGGTGGTGATCGTCATGCTGGCCGACGACCGGGCGTCCGAGGCGGTGCATCTCGGCCCGGACGGGCTGTTCGACGGCACAGCCCCCGGCACGGTGCTGCTGGAAACCGGCACGATGAGCCCCGACCACCTTGCCGCCCTGCGGCAGGCGGCGCCCGAAGGCGTGCGCGTGATCGACGTGCCGGTATCGGGGGCGACGCAGGCCGCGACCGAGGGACAGCTTGTCCTGATGGCCGGCTGCACCGAGGCGGAAGCCGCCCCCCTCGCCCCGGTGCTCGACGTGCTGGGACGGCGGGTGATGTGCCTCGGGACGCGCGGCGCGGGGGCGGTGATGAAACTGGCGGTCAACGCCCTGCTGCACGGCGTCAACCAGGCCTTCTCAGAGGCGATGGCGCTGGCCGAGGCGGGCGGCATCGACCGCGCCGCGGCCTTCGACGTCTTCGAGGAC
Organism: Alphaproteobacteria bacterium; assembly: GCA_030425945.1. Lineage (GTDB taxonomy): Bacteria > Pseudomonadota > Alphaproteobacteria > Rhodobacterales > Rhodobacteraceae > Dinoroseobacter. Next base: position 776 of record JAUHZL010000397.1, read on the forward strand.
AGCGCCGCGGGCGCGCCCATGCTGCGCTACCGGCGGCCGCTCTACCTCGACGAGGCGGCGCATCCGGTCAGCTTCACCGTGGCGCTTGCCCGCAAGGACATGGAAGTGGCGCTGGCAGTGGCCGGGGCGCACGGGATCGGGATGCCGCAGACCGCGCTGGCGCTCGACCGGCTCAGGCAGGCGGAGGCGGCGGGCTACGGCCCCCGCGACATGGCCGCGATGCTGGAATTCGCAGGAAAGGACAGGGCATGAAGGCCGCGCTTTTCGTCGGGGGCTGGGAAGGCCACGCCCCCACCGCGTTCGGGGACTGGTGCCGGGACCTGCTGGTGTCGGAAGGCGCCGAGGTCGTGGTCCACGACACGCTCGCCCCGCTCGCCGAGCCGGACGGGATGGCGGACGTGGACCTGATCGTGCCGATCTGGTCCTCCGCGCGCTCGGGCCACAAGGAAGAGTTCGGCAACATGCGCAAGGAGGAGGAGGACGGCCTGCTCCGGCTGATCGGCGCGGGATGCGGCCTCGCGGGGTGGCACGGGCACATGGGCGACGCGTTCCGCGACCGCCCGACCTATCACTTCCTGATCGGCGGCCAGTTCGTCGCGCACCCGCCGGGCTGGCCCGACAACCTGCAGCCCGAGGAAGACTACATCGACTACGACGTGACGATCACCCGGCCGACCGATCCCATCGTCTCGGGCATCCGCAGCTTCCGGCTGCGCTCGGAGCAGTACTACATGCTGGTCGATCCCTCGAACGAGGTGCTGGCGACCACGACCTTCTCCGGCGATCACCTGTGGTGGATCGAGGGCACGGTGATCCCGGTCGTCTGGAAGCGCCGCTGGGACAAGGGGCGGGTGTTCTACTGCTCGATCGGCCACGAGCTGCGCGACCTGAAGGTGCCGCAGGTCACCGAGATCATGCGCCGCGGCATGCTCTGGGCCGCGCGCGGACAGGGCCGCTGAGCCGCGCGGGCCGGGTTCAGACCGACCCGGCCTCGACGAAGAAGTTCTGCGCGGTGCACATCGCCGCGTCGTCCGAGGCGAGGAACAGCACCATCCGCGCGATGTAGACCGGCGCGATCAGGTCGGGCAGGCATTGCCGCTGGCGGTGCTTCTCCAGCGCCTCGGGCGTGGCCCAGAGCGCCTTCTGCCGCTCGGTCATCACCCAGCCCGGCACCACGGTGTTGACCCGGATGCGGTGGGACCCGAGGTCGCGCGCCATGGTGCGGGTCAGCCCGTGCACGGCGGACTTGGCGGTGGTGTAGGCGGGCATGTTGCCCGAGGCCTCCCACCAGCTGTTCGAGCCGAGGTTGACGATCGACCCGCCCCCCGCCGCGATCATGCCGGGCGCGGTCGCCTGGATGGCGAAGAACATGTGGCGCAGGTTGGTCGCCATCCGCTCGTCCCAGTATTCCGGGGTCACGTCGCGCCAGTCGTGGCGGTCGTCGCGGGCGGCGTTGTTCACCAGCACCGTGGGCGCGCCCTGCCGGGCGGCCAGATCGGCCAGCGCGGCGCGCAGCGCGTCGATGTCGCGCAGGTCGGCGCGGGCGAAGGCGACGCGGTCGCCCAGGCGGTCGGCCAGCGCCTGCCCCGCCTCGGCGTCGAGGTCCACCAGCCCGACCCGCGCGCCCTGCGCGGCGAAGGCGGTCACGATCTCGGCCCCGATCCCCGACGCGCCGCCGGTCACGACCACGGTGCGGTCGGCGAGGCTGGGATAGCGGGCGAAGCGGTCAGGATCGCTCATGCCAGCCACGTCCGGTAGTCGCTGACCAGCAGGTGGGTGGGGGCTTCGTCCTCCTCGATCTCGGCGAAGCGGCCGATCGGCTCGCGGAAGATGTTGTCGGTCTCGTCGTCGTTCACGGTCGAGACCTCGCCGATCAGGACGTCGCCGCCCTCGCCCCAGAAGGCGTGCCAGTCGCCCGGGCGCAGGGTCACGCTCTCGCCGGGCGCGAGTTTCAGCTTCTCGCCGGGCGCGAAATCGCGCGCGATGCCGTCGCAGTAGACCCGGCCGCCGCGATCCCCGGCAAAGCCGCCCGCGTCGTCCGAGCCGTAGAGTTCCACCACCAGCGTCGCGCCGCCCCGGTTGATGATGTCCTCGGCCTTGATGACATGGGTGTGCATCGGGCTGAGCTGGTCCTGCTTCGAGATCAGCAGCTTCTCGGCA
>JAUHZL010000398.1 GCA_030425945.1 Alphaproteobacteria bacterium
TCGCTTCATCCGTGCCGTGAAGCCCGGTGATGAGGTGGTCTTCTTCTTTGCTGGTCACGGCGTTGAGATTGACGGGCGGAACTATCTGTTGCCGTCAGACGCGCCCAGTGGGGCGTCCGAAATGACCATCCGCGCCGACAGCATCGCTGCAGATCAGGTTCTGGGTTACATCCAAAGCGCAGGTGCGTCCGTGGCGGTGATGATCCTGGATGCCTGCCGGGACAATCCTTACGCGGGCGGCGGTCGGTCCGTGGGCGGTGCACGCGGGCTGAGCATTGTTGCAGCGCCGGAGGGCAGCTTCGTGCTGTTGTCTGCGGCGTCAGGCGAAGTCGCCTTTGAAGGGGACGACAGCGACCCGAACTCCATCTTCACCCGGGCACTCCTGCCGCTGCTACAGGAGCCGGGTCTTCCACTGCCCAACCTCGCACGTCGTCTCCGGAATGATGTCCAGCGGCTTGCCTCTGCATCCGGCAAGACACAGCGCCCTGCCTACTATGATGAAGTCTCTGGTGAGTTCATGTTCGTATCCGGCGCAACGTCGCAGCCTGCGGCACCAGCCGGAGACCCTTGCTCCAGAGCGCGTGCGGACTGGCGGTATGTAGAGGGGTCGGATGATCCCGGTCTACTGGAAAGCTACATAGCAGAACACGATGACTGTGGTCTGTTTGCGCGTCTGGCTAGGCAGCAACTTGCGCTGTTGGAAACGCAGCATACAACGAGTGATCAAGCGTCTGCCGCTGTATCTGGTGCGGGTGATGACGCCTCTGCGCTTGAGTCCTCGCTTACCGGAGTGGCTGGGGAGAATTTCCGGCGAGCTATGCGGGAATTTGGGTGACGCGTCCTGATCAGGCGGCGCGGTTTTCGGCGGCGCTCTGGGCGACACCGTCGGTGAATGTGACGCCTTCGATGACCAAAGGCAACTGGTTGGCCCCCTTGAGGCGGCGCCACGTCTTGGCCGCGGCCTGAATGAGCGTAACCACCCGGTTGTGGCCGCCTGCCCGGGGTGAGGTCGTTTCCTTATACTACGTCGTTATTGTCGTCGGTAACGACGTCGTATGCGACGGGGGCGGTGATGCGGGATGGGGTGCTTCTCGGGGTGGAGCGGCGGCGTCGCTGGACGGACGAGGCGAAGCTGGCGATCCTGGGCGAGGTCGGGGCGAACGGCTGGACCGTGGCGGATGTCGCGCGGCACCATGACGTGACGCGCCAGCACATCTACCAGTGGCGGGGCGAGATGCGGCGCAAGGGGCTGTGGCCGGCGTCCGATGCAGCCCTGTTCTTGCCGGTGGAGATGGCGGTTGCGCCGGAGGTCACTGCAGAGCCGAGTGGGGCCTCGGCGGAGATCACGGTGGTGCTGCGCAACGGTCGGCAGCTGCGGTGTCCGGACGGGATCGGGGACGCGGCGCTGGTGCGGCTGGTGCGGCTGTTGGAGACGGCATGATCGGGCCGGGGACCGGGGTGCGGGTCTACCTGGCCTGCGGCGCGACTGACATGCGCAAGGGGATCGCGGGCCTCGCGGCGCTGGCGCAGGACCAGCTGCGGCAGAAGCCCGCGAGCGGGGCGGTGTTCGCGTTCCGGGGCCGCAAGGGCGACCGTTTGAAGCTGCTTTATTGGGACGGCCAGGGCTTCTGCCTCTACTACAAGGTCCTCGAGCGCGGCCGGTTTCCCTGGCCAAGCGCGGCGGACGGGGCGGCGCGGCTGACCTCGGCGCAGTTGGCGATGCTGTGGGAGGGGATCGACTGGCGACGGCCGGACTGGGGCGCCCCACCGGCCCGTGTGGGATGATTTATCCGGTTGGATCGCCTTGTTTTTATGGCGTTCACGCATGACCTTTGGTAGCTTTCGGCATGTCCGCAGACGCCGCAATCCTGCCCGAAGATCCCGCGCTTCTGAAGGCGATGATCGCCGCCTTGCAGGCGGAGAACGCCAGGATGTCGGCGACGATCCGCGCCCATGATCAGCTGATCCAGATGCTGCGGCTGCGCATCGCGAAGCTGAAGAAGCAGGCCTTCGGCAAGTCCTCGGAGAAGGTCGAGCGCGAGATCGAACAGCTGGAGCTGGCGCTGGAGGACCTGCTGATCGCCACCGCCGAGGGCGACACCACGCCGTCGGCCGAGGACGAGGCCGCACCGGCGGGGCACGCCGGGGAGACGACCGAGCGCCAGCCGCGCCGCCGCCCGCGTGTGTCGGAGGCCACCCCGCGCGAGCGGCGCGAACTCGATCCCGGCAGCTGCTGCCCGGACTGCGGCGGCGAGCTGCGGCCGGTGGGCGAGGACATCAGCGAGATCCTCGACATGGTCGTGGCCCAGCTGAAGGTCCTCGAGATCGCGCGGCCGAAGAAGTCCTGCCGCCGCTGCGAGCGGATGGTGCAGGTGCCCGCACCGAGCCGCCCGATCCCGGGCAGCATGGCGAGCGCGGCGCTGCTGGCCTACATTCTCGTCTCCAAATTCGACGACCACCTTCCCCTGTATCGCCTGGCCGAGATCTTCGCGCGCATGGGCGCGGATATTCCCGACAGCACGCTGGTCGACTGGTGCGGGCGCGCGATGAAGGTGCTCAAGCCCCTGGTCGACCGGATCGACGACGATGTCATGGGCAGCGACCTGCTGCACGCTGATGACACTCCAATCCGGGTGCTGGATCGCTCCCTGCGTGACCGGGGCCTCGGCAAGGGCGTGAGGAAGGGCCGGATCTGGGCCTATGTCCGCGATCAGCGACCATGGGCCGGAGCCGCGCCGCCCGGTGCCGTCTACCGCTTCGCCCCGGACTGGAAGGAGGAGCACGTCCACGAGCACCTCAGTCGCATGAAGGGCATCCTCCAGGCCGACGGCTACAAGGGCTATGCCAAGCTCTACGATCCCGGGCCCGGCGGCGCCGTCCAGCTCCGCGAGGCGGCATGCTGGGCGCATCTGCGCCGCGACTTCCA
>JAUHZL010000399.1 GCA_030425945.1 Alphaproteobacteria bacterium
ACCCAGCTTCTCGTCTCGTCCGTCCTGCAGGTCTGAGATGCTCTTTGCCTACCGTTCCACCGGGCGCGATCTCGAACGGCTCGACGTGTCGGCCGACCTCGTGAACGACGCCGAGCCGCGCGCCGATCTCGGGGCCGCGCTGTGGATCGACCTCTACCGGCCGCTGCTCCGCCAGACCGCCGCGGTCGAGGCGCTGGGCATCGCCGTGCCCAGCCCGGAGGACATGGAGGAGATCGAGATTTCGAACCGCCTCTACCACGAGGACGGCGCCAGCTACATCACCGTGGTCATCCCGGGCAGCGACGCCAAGGGGGTCTCGGTCGCCGGGCCGGTGACCTTCATCCTGTCGGCTGACCGCCTCGTCAGCGTGCGCCACCACGCCCCGAAACCCTTCGAGACCTTTCCGACCCGGGCCGGACGCGGCAGCGCCGGGTGCGCGGGGGCGGGCGAGCTGTTTCTCGGCCTGGCCGAAGAGATCGTCGCGCGCCTCGCCGACCTGCTGGAAGCGGCGGGACGCGAAATCGACGCTGCCGGGCGGACCGCCTTCGCCGGGGGCGGGCCGCGCGACACCGGGCAGTTGCGCGGCGCGCTGGTCGCCATCGGCCAGCAGGGCGAGTTGCTGGGCCGGGTGCGCCTCGGGCTGACCTCGATGGAACGCGCGCTCAGCTTTCACGGGGCCTCGGCTGCCGGCGCGGCGCGGACCGACCTGATCAAGGCCCTGATGCGGGACCTGTCCGCCCTTTCGGTCCACGCCGACTTCCTGTCGTCGCGCGTCAGCCTGATCGTCGACACCACGCTGGGCCTCATCAACCTCGCGCAGAACAACACCGTCCGGATCCTGTCCGTCGTCTCGGCGCTGTTCCTGCCGCCGACCCTCGTTGCCTCGGCGTGGGGCATGAACCTCGCCCATCTGCCGTTCGACCAGACCCCGGCCGGAAGCCTCGTGGTGACGGCTCTCATGGCGGCCTCATCGCTCGGCACGTTTCTGCTGTTCAAATGGAAGGACTGGCTATGATCGCGGTCTCCGACGTCTCCAAGACCTTCACCCTGCACAACCAGGGCAGCGCCGTGATCCGCGTGATGGAAGGCGCGACGCTCTCGGTCGCCCCGGGCGAATGCGTGGCGCTAACGGGGGCCTCCGGGGCAGGCAAGTCGACGCTGATGCGCATGATCTACGGCAACTACCTGGCGGCCTCCGGGCGGATCATGGTCGGTGAGACCGACGTGGCGCATGCCGAACCGCGCGAGATCCTGACGCTGCGCCGCGACGTGCTCGGCTACGTCAGCCAGTTCCTGCGCGTCGTGCCGCGGGTGCCCACGCTCGACGTGGTCGCCGAGCCGCTGCTGGCACGGGGGATCGACGCCGAAAGTGCGCGGACCCGGGCGGCCGAGCTTCTGACGCGCCTGCGCATCCCGGAAACGCTCTGGACGCTCAGCCCGACGACCTTCTCGGGCGGCGAACAGCAGCGGGTCAACATCGCGCGCGGCTTCGCCCATGCCTACCCCGCGCTTCTGCTGGACGAGCCGACCGCCAGCCTCGACGCCGCCAACCGCGAGACGGTCCTGACCCTGATCGAGGAAGCCAAGGCGCGCGGCGCGGCGATCCTCGGCATCTTCCACGACGTCGAGGCGCGCGCGCGCGTCTGCGACCGCGAGGTGGACGTGACCGCCTTCACGCCGGACCGCGCCGCATGACCGGACCCGGCCGCCTGATCGCTGTCGTCGGTCCCTCCGGCGTCGGGAAGGATTCGGTGATGACCGCGCTCGCGGCGGCGGTTCCGGGCCTCGGCTGCGTCCGCCGCGTCATCACGCGCGCCGCCGAAGCCGGGGGCGAGGACTTCACCCCCACCGACGACGCCACGTTCGAGCGCCTGCGGGCGGAGGGGGCCTTCGCCCTGCATTGGGGCGCGCATGGACTGCGCTACGGCATCCCGCACCGCGAGCTTCTGCCGCTCGACGCGGGGCGCGACCTGCTGGTGAACCTGTCCCGCGGCGTGCTGGCGGAGGCCGCGCAGCGCGTGCCGCGCCTTGTGGTTCTGCACCTCACCGCGACCCCGGACACGCTGGCGCAGCGCCTCGCCGCGCGGGGCCGGGAAGACGGCGACACGCTGACCCGCCGCCTGGCCCACACCGGCGCGGCGATCCCCGCGGACCTGCCCGGGATCACGGTCGCGAACGACGGCGCGCTGGACGACACGGTGGCGGCGATCCGCGCTCAGCTCTTCCCCGACAGCGGCAGGGTCTGAACATCGTGGAAGTGCCCGTCGTCATCTTCGCCCATCAGGGTCAGCGTCTCCAGCATCACCGGCGCCCCCAGGACGGGCGCGAAGCCGCGCGTGAGCACGGCCTCGACCTCCGCCCGGCGGTCGGATGGCACCCGTCCGGTCAGGGTGATGTGGAACTGGAACTCGTCCATCACGTAGGGGTAGCCCCAGCGCGCCAGCAGCGTCTCCTGCCGCACGGTCAGGCCGCCCTCGCGACGGCGGGCCAGCTCGGCCTCGCCCGGCGGCGCGCGAAAGGCATCGAGGCGCGCAACCACCTCGCCCGCGAGGGGACCGAGAGCGTCGGGCACCGCGACCGGGCAGAGCACGAAGAAACTGCCGATCCGCGTCACGGCCAGCCGCCCCAGCGGCACCGGCGCGAGGTCGGCGCACAGGGCGGCAAAGTCCCGCGCAAGTCCCCCGGCGTCCGTCCCGTCGGCCAAGCGGAACGGCGGCTTCACCGTGGCATGCAGGCCGTACTTTCGAGGCGTGACCGTCAGCGCCTCCCACGCCGCACCGACGCCGAGATCCTCGACCGGGTCCGGCACCGCGCCGGTGGCCGGGTCCCAGCCCAGCCAGCGCGCGCCCAGCGCGCCAAGGTCCCCAGAGGGCCTGTAATAGACCGCGTATCGCCGATATCCCATGCCCTGCCTGCCTCTCCCC
>JAUHZL010000400.1 GCA_030425945.1 Alphaproteobacteria bacterium
GCCGGAAAAGGTCAGAAACTTGAGATAGCAGCTCGCAACAGCAGCCGTGAAGCCCATGATCCGTCTCTCAATTCTTGGCACCAATCTTCGGTTCGGTGCCATTGAGCAGGCGGATTATGTTCTCCTTGTGACGGAAAAAGACCAGAATCCCGAGCAAAAGCGAGAGGATGACGAGATCGGGATGGCCGAACCCCCACGCGAGGCCGGGGGCCATCACGGCGGCCACGAGGGCCGACAGCGACGAGATCTTGAAGAGCTTCGCGATCGCCAGCCAGACCGCGCAGGCCGCCAGCCCCAGCGGCCACCAGAGCGCCAGCAGCGTGCCGAGGAAGGTCGCCACGCCCTTGCCGCCGCGGAAGCCCAGGTGGACCGGGAAGCAGTGGCCAAGAAACGCTGCGAATCCAGCCAGTTGTGCGGCATCCTCGGCCAGCGCCGCGCGCGCGATCAGCACCGCGATCCCGGCCTTTCCGGCGTCAAGGATCAGCGTCAGGGCGGCGGCGGTCTTGTTCCCGGTGCGCAGGACATTGGTCGCCCCGATGTTGCCGGAGCCGATCTTGCGCAGGTCGCCGAGGCCGAAAAGCCGGGCGATGACGATGCCGAAGGGCACCGCGCCCAGCAGGTAAGCGGCCAGCGCGGTCAGCGCGAGAAGGGCGGGATCGGTGGTGATTTCGGGCATCGGTCTCTCGTCGGTATCACGTCGGTACAACGTCGGTATCGTGTCGGTGCGCGCGGCCCTGCCAGCCGGACCGGTCCGTCAGGGGAAGGGGAACACCTGCGCGCCGCCAACCCATGTGGCGCGGACCCGGCCTTGCAGGCGGGCCCCGTCGAACGGGGTGTTCTTGGACTTGGAATGCAGCGTTGACCGGTCGAGCAGGAAGGGCGCGTCCGGGTCGAAGAGCACGAGGTCGGCGGGCGCCCCGGCGGCGAGCCGTCCGCCGGGCAGGCCCAGCCGCCGCGCCGGGTTGAGCGACAGCGCGGCAAAGAGACGGGGCAGGTCGAGCGCGCCGGCATGGACGAGGCGCAGGCTGGCGGGCAGCAAGGTCTCCAGACCGACCGCGCCGCTGGCGGCCTCCTCGAAGGGCAGGCGCTTCGACTCTTCGTCCTGCGGCGTGTGCATCGACGAGATCACGTCGATCAGCCCGTCGGCCACGGCCTCGACCATCGCCTGCCGGTCGTCCTCTGACCGGAGCGGCGGCTTCAGCTTGAAGAAGGTGCGGTAGTCGCCGACGTCGAACTCGTTCAGCGTCAGGTGATGGACCGACACCCCGGCGGTCACGTCCAGACCGGCGTCGCGGGCCCGGCGCAGCGCGGGCAGCGCCGCTGCGGTCGAAACTTGGTCGGCGTGGTAGCGGGCGCGCGTCGCCTCGACCAGCGCGAGGTCGCGCTCGAGCCCCAGGCGCTCGGCCAGCGGCGAGACGGCGGGAAGACCCTGCAGCGTGGCGAACTTGCCGGAGGTCACCGCCGCGCCTTTCGACAGCGTCGGTTCCTGCACATGGCCGATCACCAGCGCGCCCAGGCTGCGGGCATAGGTCAGGGCGCGCGAGAAGACCTTGAGGTCCGTCACCACCCGGTCGCCGTCGGAAAACGCGACCGCCCCGGCATCGCTGAGAAAGCCGATCTCGACCATCTCGCGCCCATCGCGGCCCTTGGTCAGTGCCGCCATCGGCGCGATCCGGACCGGGCTGACCTGCGCCGCGCGGCGGGTGACGAATTCCAGCGTCTCGGGCGTGTCCACCGGCGGGCTGGTGTCGGCGCGGGTGACCATCGTGGTGACGCCCCCGGCCGCGGCGGCGCGCCCGGCGGTCTTGAAGCTTTCCTTGTGGCGTTCGCCCGGCTCACCGATCTTGACCCCGAGATCGACGATCCCCGGCGCGAGGCAGAGACCGCCGCAGTCGTGGACCGCGGCATGGGCCGGCACCGGCGACGGGTCGCGGGCGGTAATGACGCCGTTCTCGATCAGCAGGCTGCCGATCCGGTCGGTCCCGGCCTCGGGGTCGATCAGCCGGGCATTGGTCAGGAGAAGGGCGCTCATGCGGAGGCTCGCTGGATGTCGCGGACGAGCCGGTAGACCGGATCGCCGTCGGGGATGAGGCGGAAGGTGAAGTCGCCGGTGCCGCCGGGGGCGAAGCTCGTCGCGCTGCGCGAGGTGCCGAGGCTGGCGGCCGACGGGTCGAAGGCGAGTGTCGCCTCGGTTCCCTGCGTGTAGTCGATCCGGGTCATCGCGGTGATCTGCTTGTCGCGGAGCGTGCGCTTGCCGAAGGCCGAGGTGGCGATGAAGGCGCGCCGGTCGGTCAGGGCATAGACCGTGTGCCGCCGCAGGTAGCGGTCGTGGTAGAACCGGCCGACCGTCATGTAGGCCCCCACCGCGAGGAAGGGCAGGCCGAAGAGGCTGAAGAACAGCGGGGCGCCCGCGACCCAGACGCCGACGTTCCAGAACAGCGCGAAGCCGCCCCAGAGGATCGAGAACGGGATCAGGACGGCGTCCTGCTTCGTCAGCACGAACAGCCGCTGTGACGGATACCCTTCCCAGAGCAGCCGCTCGCCCGCGTCGAGATAGGGCGCCCAGGCCTGCTGGCTGGGATGCTCGGGCGCGGTATCCGGGTGGGTGCCGGTCACGAGGCCAGCTCGAAGCATCCGACGTAACGGGCGGAGCGGGTCGCACGCAGCGCGGGGGCGTCGGCGGGCAGGGCGATGTCGTAGATCAGGATCGCCTGCGCCACGCGGGGCGTGTTCAGGAACACCGCATCCGCATCGACGCCGTGTTTCAGCAGCGGGCGGACATGGGCATCGACGGCCTCGGGGCCGCCGTCGATCAGGTCGATGTAGTTGCGGTCGAGCGAGGACAGGGCAAGCTCCTGCTCGAAGGCGCAGACCGGCTCGGCGTCCTGCGAACTCCAGTGCTGCTCGGT
>JAUHZL010000401.1 GCA_030425945.1 Alphaproteobacteria bacterium
CCCCTCAGGCCTCGATGGCCGCGCCTTGCGGCAGCTCGTCTGCGTAGATGTCGGTCCAGAGCTCCTCGACCGCGGGCTCCGGGCTTTCCTTGGCGAACTCGGCGGCCTCGTTGACGATCGCCTTGATTTCCTTGTCGACGGCCTTGAGGTCGTCCTCGGTCGCGTGGTTGCCGGTCAGCAGCAGGGTGCGCACGGCCTCGATCGGGTCGCGCTCCTCGCGCATCTTCTGGACTTCCTCGCGGGTGCGGTACTTGGCCGGGTCGGACATCGAGTGGCCGCGGTAGCGGTAGGTCTTGATCTCGAGGATGTAGGGACCCGCGCCCGAGCGGCAGTGCGCGATGGCCTTCTCGCCCGCCGCCTTGACCGCGAGCACGTCCATGCCGTCGACGATCTCGCCGGGGATGCCGAAGGCTTCGCCGCGGGCGTGCAGGTCCATCGACGAGGTCGAGCGCGCCTGCGCGGTGCCCATGGCGTACTGGTTGTTCTCGATCACGAAGATGACCGGCAGCTTCCAGAGCGCGGCCATGTTGAAGGTCTCGTAGACCTGGCCCTGGTTGGCGGCGCCGTCGCCGAAATAGGTGAAAGTCACCCGGCCGTTCTCGAGGTACTTGTCGGCAAAGGCGAGGCCCGCACCGAGCGGCACCTGCGCGCCGACGATGCCGTGGCCGCCGTAGAAGTGCTTCTCGCGGCTGAACATGTGCATCGAGCCGCCCTTGCCGCGGGAATAGCCGCCCTCGCGCCCGGTCAGTTCGGCCATCACGCCTTTCGGGTCCATCCCGCAGGCCAGCATGTGGCCATGATCGCGGTAGGAGGTGATGCGCTTGTCGCCCTCTTCGGCGGCGGCCTCGAGGCCCACGACGACCGCTTCCTGCCCGATGTAGAGGTGGCAGAAGCCCCCGATCAGGCCCATGCCGTAGAGCTGGCCGGCCTTTTCCTCGAACCGGCGGATCAGGAGCATCTCGCGGTAGTAGGCGAGCAGCTCGTCCTTCGAGACGTTCGGCTTGGCGGATTTGCGTGGTGCCATTACGGGGCCTCCCTGCGCCAGAAAATGGTTTAAGGTTGAACTACCGTGTAGCAGGGGGCTGCGTCAACCGTCACCGGGCACGGCGTCGCAGGGGGGGGCGGGGGCGGCAGCGAGATCAGACGGGACGATGGACCAGCCAGTTGTCCACGCCGGAGATCGACCGCGCCCAATCCGCCGCGGCCGGACTGCGCCAGGAAATTGCGCGCAGGATGATCCGGTGGTCGTCATCCAGAGCGCGCGCAAAGATCGGCTCGTGGTGCGCGACGCGGTTCCGAAGGATGCGGATGCGCGCGATATCATCGCGCAGCGCGTCACGCAGGCTGCTGACGGGCCGGGTGTTCGGGGCATGCGGGAAGACGCTCAGGAAGTGCTTGTTCCAGAGGCGCGCATCGTGGCGCCGGGTTAGCATGCGTTCCCAGAACGCGAACTTGAGATCGGCGATCACGCTGCCGGTCGAGGGATGCCGACGCGCGACCGTCAGCAGATCCTGCTTCGGGCTGTAATGCGGGCCAGCGGGGTCGGGCAGGGATCGCGTGAACCCGGCCGACCATGGCCAGTCTTCCCCGTGCTGGTTGGAAATGGCCGCGCCGATCGCGTTGCGCAGGAGAACTTCGAGCACATGCAAGGGGACCAGGAGCGCGGAGGAGACCTGCAGGTTCCATTGGTAGAGCGCCACGGCCCGTGCGGGGTCGTCCCCGGCCGCGCGGAGATAGGTCGAGAAACGCGCCTGCGAGATCAGGTCAGGCAGCGCTGCGACGTAGGACGCGTCGAGGGGTGTATTCATTGACTGTTAAGGCTCGACAGGCCATCTTGGCAGCGGGCTCCGAGATTGCAGGCGTCAGCCTCCCCTCGGAGCGTTAAGAAAACGGAAACCCGTCGCGATGCGGCGGGTTTTCCATTTCGGGCCTTTCGGTTCGGTCGGGTCGCGCCCCCTGACCCCTACTGCACCACGATGTCGTCGGGATGGACGTAGCCGAGCACGGCGCGGACGCGTTCGTCGAGCAGGTCGAGGTCGAGATAGGCGTCGGACAGGCGGCGGGCGCGGTTCGACAGGTTGGCCAGTTCCGCCTCCAGCGTGGCCTTCTCGGCACGCAGGGCTTCGGCCTCGGCCTCGATCTGGAGGCGCGAGAACAGCCCGTCGTCGCCCTGCACGGCGTGGAAGGTGAAGTAGAGGCCCAGCGTCAGCGCGCCCAATCCCACGAGCACGCCTTCGAGCGCCGAGTTCTGTCCGGTCTGTGCCATCTGTCTGCCTCGCCGGGGCTCTGTCGGCCCGGTCTCTGTGCATACCGAATCAGAAAAACGGCGCGAAGGGAATCCCCTGCGCGCCGTATCCTTCGCGATTTCCCTGAAACCTGCGTGAGCGGCGGGGTCCGGGACCCCGCCGGGGCGGGATCAGGCCTTGCCCTTGTAGATGTCGACGAGCTTGCCGAGCATGTCGAGCGCGTCCTCGCGCGAGCGCTGGAACGAGTTGCGGCCGATGATCGAGCCGTTTCCGCCGCCGTCGCGGATCGCGCGGGCGTCGTCGTAGACCGCGTCGGCGCCCTTGGCCGCGCCGCCCGAGAAGACGATCAGGCGGCGGCCGTTGAAGGCGGACTGCACGCAATGCGCCACGCGGGCGGCCTGCGTCGAGATGTCGATGCCCTGCGCCTCGTACACCTTCTTCGCCTCGGGCTGCATGATGTGGTCGGTCGAGAGCTTGATCTTGATGATGTGCGCGCCCAGCAGCGCGGCCATGTGGCCGGCATAGGCGGCGACATCGATCGCGGTCTCGCCGTCCTTCGTCACGCCCTCGCCGCGCGGGTAGGACCAGATCACGGTGGCGACGCCCTTGGCGGCGGCCTCGCGGCGCATCTCGGTGATTTCTTCCATCATGTCGATGGCCA
>JAUHZL010000402.1 GCA_030425945.1 Alphaproteobacteria bacterium
CCGCCGAGACCCTGTCGCGCGAGATCATCGCCTTCGTGCAGGCGCTGCGGGCCGAGGACCTGTTCAAGGCGCCGGGCGTGGCGGAAACCATCGACTGGGCGCGCTGCCTGCTGGCGCTCGACACGGTGGCGCTGTCGCCGGACATCATCACCGACACGCTGGGCGCCGTTCTGAAATACCAGGACGACATCGCCCGGGTGCAGGGTTCGGAGGCGGCCCGCATCCTCGACACCGCGCGCACGCATCTGGCGCAGGCGTCCTGAGACCGCGATGGAACGCCCGGTTCCGCAAATGCCGGATGAGGGCCGGCTGACCGACAACGTGGTGCATTTCGCCCGCGCCCTGCGCAAGGCCGGGGTCAAGGTCGGCACGGCGCAGGTCGAGGACGCGGTGCGGGCGCTGGCGGCGGTCGGCTTCTCGCGGCGCGAGGATTTCTACCACACCCTGCGGGCCGTGCTGATCACCCGGGCCGAGCACCTCGAGCTCTACGACCGGCTGTTCGCCCTGTTCTGGCGCGATCCGGACTATGTCGCGCGGATGATCCACATGCTGTCGCCGTCGGTGAAGAAGGACACGCCGCCCGAGAAGAAGAAGGCCGCCGAGCGCCGCGCCGCCGAGTCGCTGACCGACCAGCCCGAGATGCCCCCGCGCGGGCCCGAGCGGGAGGAGCTAGAGATCGACGCGCGGTTCAGCCTGTCGGAAGCGGAAACCCTGCGCACGATGGACTTCGAGCGGATGAGCGCGGCCGAAAGCGCCGCGGCGGCGCGGATGGTGCGGACGCTGCGCCTGCCCCTGCCGCCGCTGGCCAGCCGCCGGACCCGCCGCGCCGCGCATGGCCCCCGGATCGACGCGCGCGCCACCCTGCGCACCGCCTTCCGCCGCGGCGGCGAGGTCGAGCAGCTGGTGACCGCCGAGCCGCGCCAGCGCTATCCCGATCTCGTGGTGCTCTGCGACATCTCCGGCTCGATGAGCAGCTATGCCCGGATGATGATGCAGTTCCTGCACGCCCTCTCGGTCGCCCCCAGGAGCGAGGCCCGGCGGCAATGGGGCAACGTCCATGCCTTCACCTTCGGCACGCGGCTGACCAACATCACCCGCGCCCTGTCCCGCCGCGACCCCGATGCCGCCCTCGACGCCGTCGCGCGCGAGGCGCAGGACTGGCACGGCGGCACCCGGATCGGCGACGCGCTGGAGCGGTTCAACAAGGACTGGTCGCGCCGGGTGCTGACGCGCGGCGCGGTGGTCATGCTGATCTCGGACGGGCTCGAACGCGGCGATGCGGCGCATCTCGGCCGGCAGGCCGAACGGCTGGCGCTGTCCTGCCGCCGGCTGATCTGGCTGAACCCGCTGCTGCGCTACGAGGGCTTCGCCCCGGAGGCCGCCGGGATCCGGGCGCTCCTGCCCCATGTCGGCGGGCTCTATGCCTGCCACTCGCTGCAAAGCCTCGACCAGCTTGCAGCCCTTCTCGCGCAGCCGCCGGGCCGGAGTGCCGCCTGAGCGCGCGCGGGACGCCGCCGTCGCCCCGGCCTGCGACGGATCGTCTGAAATTATCCCCCTTGCCTGAGAGCCGGTTCGCGGTAGGCTTCCCGAGGACGACAGGGAGGAGTCCGGGCGCCCGGTCAGGGGGCTCGGGATAAACTATGGATATGACCGGTGAATACCGGATCGGGGCGCCGCGGACCGAGGTCTGGGCGGCGCTCAACGACCCGGCTGTTCTCAAGGCATGCATTCCGGGCTGCGAAGAACTCGACAAGACCTCGGACACCAGTTTCGAGGCCAAGGTTGTGCAGAAGATCGGACCGGTGAAGGCAAGATTTGCCGGCACGGTGGAGCTGGCCAACATCAACGCCCCGGAAAGCTACACGATCCAGGGCGAGGGCAACGGCGGCGTGGCCGGGTTCGCCAAGGGCGCGGCCGACGTGCACCTCGCCGAGAACGCGGACGGCTCGACCACGCTGTCCTACGAGGTGCATGCCACCGTGGGCGGCAAGCTCGCGCGGCTCGGCAGCCGTCTCATCGACTCGACCGCCACGAAGCTCGCCACCCGGTTCTTCGAGGCCTTCCAGGCGCACCTGGACCCGGAGGCCGAGGCCCCCCGGTCCGACGAGGCCGAGACCGACGCGGCGGAGGGCCCGTCGGCATAGGACCACCGGCGCACGCGACCGGGTCCCGGACCGTGCGCCACCATGAACCAACAGGGGGCAACCGCCGACGACAGGCGGGTCCCTGCGGCAAGGGAGGAACCAGACGCCGATGACCCAGGTTACACTTACTGTGAACGGCAAGTCCGTGTCGCGCGACGTGCCCGACACCATGCTGCTCAGCGAGTTTCTCCGTGAAGAACTCCGCCTGACCGGCACCCATGTCGGCTGCGACACCTCGCAGTGCGGCGCCTGCGTGGTGCATCTCGACGGCCGGGCGGTGAAGTCCTGCACGGCGCTCGCGGTGGCCCATTCCGGCAGCGCGGTCACCACGATCGAGGGTCTCGCGTCCGGCAAGGCGCTGCACCCGATGCAGGAAGCCTTCAACGAGCACCACGGTCTCCAGTGCGGCTTCTGCACCACCGGCATGATCATGACCGGCGTGGACATGGTGAACCGCTACAAGGCGGCGGGCAAAGCCCTGACCCCGGAGGCGATCCGCAAGGAGCTGGAAGGGAACATCTGCCGCTGCACCGGCTATCACAACATCGTCAAGGCCATCGAAGACGCCGCCACCCGCATGGATGGCATGGCGCAGGCCGCGGAATAGGGAGGGTCGCAGACATGGGCACCGGGATCGGCGCGCGCGTCAAGCGCAAGGAAGACAGACGGTTCATCACCGGCAAGGGCAAGTACACCGACGACATCCGCATGGAGAACCAGGCCTACGCGGCCTTCGTGCGCTCGCCGCACGCCCACGCG
>JAUHZL010000403.1 GCA_030425945.1 Alphaproteobacteria bacterium
ACGAGATCGAGACCGCGAAATACGAGGTCATGAAGGCCAACAACCTGACCGACGCCTATGTCCGGGCCGTGGCCTGGCGCGGCGCGGGCGAGGACATGGGCGTCTCGTCCGCCCGCAACCCGGTCCGCCTCGCGGTCGCGACCTGGGGCTGGGGCAACTATTACGGCGACGCCAAGATGAAGGGCGCGAAGCTCGACATCTCGAAGTGGAAGCGCCCCTCGCCCGAGACCATCCCGGTCCACGCCAAGGCCGCCGGTCTCTACATGATCTGCACCATGTCCAAGCACACGGCCGAGGCGAAGGGCTGCTCGGACGCGCTGTTCATGGACTACCGCGGCTACGTGGCCGAGGCGACCGGCGCCAACATCTTCTTCGTCAAGGACGGCGAGGTGCACACGCCGATGGCGGACTGCTTCCTGAACGGGATCACCCGCCAGACCGTGATCGGGATGCTGAAGGAGCGCCAAATCACCGTCCACGAGCGCCACATCGAACCGGCCGAGATGGAGAGCTTCCAGCAGTGCTGGCTGACCGGCACCGCCGCCGAGGTCACGCCCGTCGGCCAGATCGGCGACTACACCTTCGAGGTCGGCGCGCTGACCCGCGACGTCTCGGAAAGCTACGAGAAGCTCGTCAGGAGCTGACCCAGAACGGGGACGATCCACGACGTGTGGATCGTCTCCAGTATCGGGAAATGCCCTGCGATTCCGTCCATGATGAATTCGAACGCGATGGCGGCGATGATCAGCCCCATCAGCTTGTTGAAGACCGAGGCGACCGCAGGCGTGAAGAACCGCGTCAGGGCACCGGCAACCAGCAGCGTCACCAGAACCGTGACCGCCACGGCCAGCACGACCAGCGACACCAGGACCTGGTGACCGGGGGCGTCATGGTCGGTGGCGAACAGGACGACCGCACTCATCGCCCCCGGCCCGGCGAGGATCGGAATGCCGAGCGGCACGATCGCCAGCCCGGTGATCGACGCTCTTGCTGCCGTTTCTTCCTTGCCGACCGGCCTGTCATCGGGCGGGCTTGCGCGCAGCATGTCCACGGCCATCAGCAGCAGCAGGAACCCGCCCGCCAGCCGGAAGGCCGCCAGCGAAACGCCGAACAGTGCCAGAAGCGCGCCGCCGAAGTAGATGAAGACCACCAGGACGATGACGAAGGTCAGCGACGAGACCAGCGCCGCCCGCGTCTGCTCGCTGCGACTGCGGCCGACCGTCAGGCCAAGAAACAGCGGAATGATCTGGGGCGCCGGGACCATCGCATAAAGGCCTGCAAAGACCCGCATGTACTCGTGCCAGTTGACCAGTTCGTCCATGGCCAGGGTCCCCCGTCTCGCCGTCCAGGGGATCAGATTGGCCAGCGACGGGCAGCCTGTCCAGCCGGAGATCAGAAATCGACGCCGCGCTGCGCCTTGATCCCGGCCTGGAAGGGGTGCTTCACCTCGCGCATCTCGCTGACGAGGTCGGCATAGGTGCAGAGCTCCGGCTTCGCGTCGCGGCCGGTCAGGATCACGCTGGTGCGGTCGGACCGGGCCTGCAGCGCCGCCAGCACCGCGTCGGTGCCGAGATAGTCGTAGCGCATCGCGATGTTGATCTCGTCGAGCACGATCAGATCGTAGTCCCCGGACGCCATCATGTCGGCCGCGCGCGCCAGCGCCGCCGTCGCCGCGGCCACGTCGCGGTCGAAGTCCTGCGTGTCCCAGGTGAACCCTTCGCCCATCGTGTGCCAGTCCACGGCACCCAGCCGGTCGAAGAACTGCTTTTCCCCGGTGATCCAGGTGCCCTTGATGAACTGCACGACGCCCACGCGGTGGCCCCAGCCCAGCGCCCGCACGATCACCCCGAAGGCGCTCGAGCTCTTGCCCTTGCCGTTGCCCGTGTGCACCAGCACGAGACCCCGCTCCGGGTTGCCGCTCTCGGCGATCTTCGCCCGGTGCTCGGCCTGGGCCTCCTGCATCGCGGCCTTGTGCGCCGCCTTGTCCGTCCCGCTCATGCCAGCACCCGTTCGATGGCCCACCACAATCCCATGATCCCGATCGCCGCAGAAATCGGCACCGAGACCCGTGCCCGGTACCAGTCCTGGCGGCCGAAGGGAACGCCCACCAGCAGGAACGCCAGCGTCAGCACTGCGAGCTGCCCGAACTCGACCCCGATGTTGAAGCCGATCAGCCCGCTCAGGAAGGCGGCGGGCGACAGGCCGATCTCGCCCAGCACGGTGGCGAAGCCGATGCCGTGCAGCAGGCCGAAGCCGAAGACGACCGCGACGCGCCGCACCCCGACCCGGGCCCCGGGGCCGCCGAACAGGATGTTTTCGACCGCGACATAGGCGATCGACAGCGCGATCAGCGGCTCGACGATGAATCCCGGCAGGCTGACGATCCCGAGAGTCGCCAGCGCCAGCGTCACGGTATGCGCGACGGTGAAGGCGGTGACCTGCATCAGCAGCGGCCGGGCCTTCAGGCTGAAGAAGAAGAGCCCCAGCACGAACAGGATGTGGTCGAGGCCCTTCGGCACGATATGGGTGAAGCCCAGTCCGACGTAGTTGACGAAGGCCGCGCCCAGCGACTGCTGCGCCACCGCGTCGCGCGGCAGCGGCAGGCTGACCTCGCCGCCCTGCAGATAGCCGGAATACCCGGTCTCGGCGTCGCCCTGCCGCAACACCAGCGACCCGAAGCGGGCCTCCCACCCCACCGTCACCGGGGCGGTGCCGGGCGGCAGGTCGCCCCGGATCACGAGGCGCGAGTCGCGGGCCACACCGACATCGCCGACCTCGGGAACCTCGACCGTCTCCAGCGTCAGCGGCACGTCCTGCCCGTCCGAGACGACCTTGAATCCCTCCGCGATCCTCGGCCAGGCCGCGCGCAGCCGCGCTTCCATCTCGGCCGG
>JAUHZL010000404.1 GCA_030425945.1 Alphaproteobacteria bacterium
GCCCCGGCCCCGGGGCCGTTCACGCCGCCGCCCGGCGGAAAGAGCCCGTCCTGGGCACAAGCCGTCAGCCCCACGAGGGCCGCCACGGCGATCATCGACGTCACACGCATGTCCGTTTCCTTTTGCTGCCCGGAGGCCGGGGTTCGTCCCCGGCGCTTCTGTGTCTTGGGGCCGATCCTACCAGCCCGCGGCGATTTGGGGAACCGTCCCGCCGCGTCACGGCAGGAGCGGCGACCACGCGGGGTCCGAGGCCGGTCCCGGCGTCGGCACCCGGCGCAGGTTGCGCCCCGAGATATCGACCGAGTAGATCGCCGCCTCGCCGCTCTCGCCCGCCGTTTCGCGGGTGAACATGATGACCCGGCCATTGGGCGACCAGGTCGGCCCCTCGTCGAGGAAGGACGAGGTCAGCAACCGCTCCTCCGAACCATCGGTGCGCATCACGCCGATGTGGAAGCGGCCCTCGTTCTGCTTGGTGAAGGCGATGTAGTCGCCGCGCGGCGACCAGACCGGCGTGCCGTAGCGGCCCGGCCCCGACGAGATGCGGCGCGGCTCGCCGCCGCTGGCGCTCATGACGTAGAGTTGCTGGGTGCCGGAGCGGTCGCTCTCGAAGACGATCTGGCTGCCGTCGGGCGAGAAGCTGGGCGCCGTCTCGATCGACGGGGCGCTGGTCAGGCGCGTGGGTGCTCCGCCGTTCAGCCGCCGCAGGTAGATGTCGGTGTTGCCAGCCACGGACGAGGAATAGACCGCCACATTGCCGTCCGGCCCGAAGCGCGGCGCGAAGGTCATCTCGCCCTCCGCGTTGCCGAGCGCGGTCTGGCGCACCGAGCCGACATCGAGCAGGTTGACCTCAGGGAAGCCCGAGGCGTAGGAGGTGTAAAGCACGCGGCTGCCATCGGGCGAAAACCGCGGGGCCAGCACGATGGACGAGGCATCGGTCAGGAACTGCACGTTCGCGCCGTCGTAATCCATGATCGCCAGCCGCTTCTGGCGCGCGTTCTTCGGGCCGCTCTCCGAGACGAAGACCACGCGGCTGTCGAAGTAGCCGCTTTCGCCGGTGATCCGCGAATAGACCACGTCGGCCACCTTGTGCCCCATCCGCCGCCACGTGGCCTGGGTCGCCGCGAATTGCAGGCCCTGCCCCAGCGGCGCGTCGGCGAAGACATCGAACAGGCGGAACTTCACGACGAGACGCCCGTCCGAGGCCAGCGAGACCTCGCCCGTGACCAGCGCCTGCGCGTTGATCGCCTTCCAGTCCGAGAACTGCACCGGAGACGAGAAGCTGGTGATCTGCGAAATGAAGGCCGACGACGGGATCGCCCGGAAGAGGCCGGTGTTGACCAGGTCGTCGCGCACCACCTGCGCGATGTCGCGCGCGGCGGCGGCGGCCTGCGGGCTGGCGGCCACGAAATCGGGCACGGCGACCGGCAGGGGCTCGATCACGCCCTGGGTGATCTCGATCCGGAGCGGGCCACCGGATTGGGCGAGCGCGGGGAGCGCCAGCCCGAGGCTCAGGACCGCGGCCAGCGCGGCTCGGAACAGGCGGGTCATCTTCTGCGCATCTCCTCGGGGTTGAAGGTCATCTCGATCTCGCGCCATTGGTCATACTTCTCCTCAGGCAGCGGATAGCCGCCGTTCTGGCAGCGCAACACCGCGCGCCGGGCGGCCTGGTACGCGGTCTCCTGCGTGCCGGCATCGCCGCCTCGTGCGGACACGAGGCGAATCGAATTCTGCACGACGGTACCGTCCCGGTTCATCTCCATACCGACAACGACCACGACTTCAAATGCAGGGTTTCCCGGATCGACGGTCCAGCACTGGCTGACGGCGAGCCGCAATCCGTCCCGCTCGGTCGAGGTCAGCGGCGGTCCCAGCGGCGCGGGCGTCGGGCTGGGGTCGCGGTCGGTCACGGCGTCCTGCACCGCCTCGGCGATGGCGGCGGCGAGTGGATCCTCCGCCGGTGCCGGGCGGGCGGTCGCGGCGTCGGTGGTCGTCGTTTCCGGCACGGCAGGCGGGGCGACGGGGCGCTCGGGACGCGCCGCCGGACGGACCGAGGCGATGGGCGCGGTCGTCTCGCGCTCCTCGGCTTCGGTCACTATCCGGGTCGAGGCCTCCGGCGGCGCGGTGGCCTCGGTCGCCTGCTCGGCCTGCGGTCCCGCGGCATCCGGCCGGGTCGCAAGCTGCGGCGTGATATCGGGGGCGGCATCCGCGGGCGGTGCCGGTGCCGGTGTCGGGGCCACGCGCGGCGCGGGGGCCGGTGCCGCGTCCGGCGGGGCGATCACGACGCTGTCGCGGCTTTCCGGAATGTCGGGCGGCGAGGGCGGCGCGGGCGTCACGTCGGGGCGCAGCGGGGCCTCGAGCGCACTCAGGTCCGGCAGGGTCTCGGGCTGGGGCGCATCCGGCACCGGGTCGGGCACCGTCGGGGTCGGCTCGGGGGCATCGACCTCGGGGGCCACGGGACGCTCGGCGGCGGGTGCTGGCGGCGGGGCCAAGGCCTCGACCGGCTCGCCGACCTCGGGCGGACGGGCCCCGAGCGCGCGGAACTCCTCCAGCGTGATCAGCGTGACCTCAGGCACCTCGAGCTCGGGCGGCGGACGCGACAGGAAGAAGCCCCCGACCAGCATCCAGCCGATCAGGACCGCATGGCCCGTGCCCGAAATGGTGAGGCCGGTGCGCATCGCACGCCTCCCTCTCTAGCCGTCCTGCGCGGCGTCGCCGCCGTCGAGCGTCGGCCCGCCGGGGTCGGTGACGAGGCCGATGTTGCGGAAGCCGCCCGCGTTCAGCGCCCCCATCACCTGCATCACCGTCTCGTAGGGGATCGCCCCGTCGGCGCGCAGGAAGATGCGGTTGTCCGACCGCTCGACCGCGATGGCCCGCA
>JAUHZL010000405.1 GCA_030425945.1 Alphaproteobacteria bacterium
CGGACCCTCTTGCACTCGGCGTCCCGCTTCGCTATCAGCCTGCCCACGGCGGGTGATTAGCTCAGTGGTAGAGCGCTTCGTTCACATCGAAGATGTCAGGAGTTCGAATCTCTTATCACCCACCACTTCCGTTCCGGTCCTGCGACGAGACGCGGCCGAGGGGCTCCCGGACAGGACGGACTTGAACAGCCCCACGGCCTTCGGCTAGGGGATGCGAACCGGGTGATTAGCTCAGTTGGTAGAGCGCCTCGTTTACACCGAGGATGTCGGGAGTTCGAGTCTCTCATCACCCACCAGCCCCTCCGCCAGACGTTGCGTCCCGCCGGTCCGAGAGGCGCTTCCCTGTCTGTGCTTTTCCGCACCAATTCTGTCTCATCCGGTGGGATTTGTGCATCGCGTCCGGGCGACTAGGTTCGGGGCAACGCAGTCACCCGACGGAGACCCCCGATGAACTGGAATCCCGCCCTCGACCCCGATGTTCCGACCGGCGATGCCGTCGATGCCATCGAAACCGTGATCGTGCCCCGGGCCCGCGACCTCGGCGGGTTCGAGGTGCGCCGGGCCCTGCCGGCACCCAAGCGCCAGATGGTCGGTCCCTTCATCTTCTTCGACCAGATGGGACCGGCGGAGTTCGTGACGGGGCAGGGCATCGACGTGCGCCCGCACCCGCATATCGGGCTGGCGACGGTGACCTACCTCTACCGGGGGCGCATTCACCACCGCGACAGCCTCGGCACCGACCAGTGGATCGAGCCGGGCGCGGTCAACTGGATGGTGGCCGGGCACGGCATCACCCATTCCGAGCGGACCGATGGCACGGCGCGCACGGCCCCGCTGAGCCTCTTCGGCATCCAGACCTGGGTCGCGCTGCCCGAGAAGGACGAGGGCCGCCCGGCGGCCTTTGTGCATGCCCCGAAGGAGGACCTGCCGCTCCTGGAGGGCGAGGGCAAGGAGGTGCGCCTGATCCTCGGGACCGGCTGGGGGGCCGAAGCGCCGGTGCCGGTTGCCTCGGAAACCGTCTATGCCGACGCGCTGCTCGATCCCGGCGCGCGCCTGCCGCTGCCCGACGAGCACGAGGACCGCGGCGTCTATGTCATTGACGGCTCGGTCGACATCGCGGGCGACGTGTTCCACGCCGGCCAGATGATGGTGTTCCGCCCGGGCGACCGGCTGGCGCTGACCGCGGGTCCGGCGGGGGCGCGGGTTCTGGTGCTGGGCGGGGCGACGCTGGGCGGGCCGCGGCATATCTGGTGGAACTTCGTCGCCAGTTCGCGCGAGAAGATCGAGGCGGCGAAGGAGGCGTGGCGCGCGGGTGACTGGGAGCACGGGCGGTTCCAGCTTCCGCCGGGCGACTCGGACGAGTTCATCCCGCTGCCGGAGCGCTGAGGATGCATCTGCGCCCCGCCCAGCCCGACGACCTGCCCCGGCTGCTGGCACTGCACGTGGCCAGCTGGCGGGCGAACTACCGGGGGATCCTGCCCGATGCCTTCCTTGTCCAGCGGGTCGAGGCGGTGCTGGCCGCGCGCTGGACCGGGGCGCGGCTGGCGCAGGACCGGGTGCGGCTGCTGGAGGACGAGGACGGCGCGCTGGCGGGCTTCGTGGTCTGCGAGATGCGGCCCGCGGGACCCTTCGTGGACAACCTGCACATCGCGCCCGGGCGGACCGGACAGGGCCTCGGGGAGACCCTGCTGGGCGGTCTCGCGGCCGAGCTGCGGGCCGAGGGGCACGACCGGCTAAGTCTCGAAGTTCTCGCGGAAAACCACCGCGCGCGGCGGTTCTACAGACGCCTCGGCGGGGTCGAGGGGCCGGAGCGGGACGCGGTCCTCTGGGACGGCACCCCGGTGCGCGAGTGCGAGGTGATCTGGACCTCGCTCGACCGGCTTGCGGAAAAACCGGACGCGGGGACGAATGCCGCTTGACGGTCCTGCGGGAGGTGCCTAGAACGCCCGTCACGTTCGGGCGACCGGACGGGAAGCGGGCGGTTGTAGCTCAGTTGGTTAGAGTACCGGCCTGTCACGCCGGGGGTCGCGGGTTCGAGCCCCGTCAACCGCGCCACTGCTTCCTGATCCGGACAAGTCCCGTGCGATTGCGCGGTTGTAGCTCAGTTGGTTAGAGTACCGGCCTGTCACGCCGGGGGTCGCGGGTTCGAGCCCCGTCAACCGCGCCACTTTCCCCTCCAAGCGAAAAACGATGCGTACGGTGCAAGTTTTGCGCCGTCTGCGCTGTACGCGGAAACCGTCTGAAATCACGGGATTTTCGGGATCGGTATCACGTCGGTATGACGTCGGTATCGCGTCGGTGCGGTGTCGGTATCGCTGCCCGCCTCACGCCGAGGGTGCATCCCGCTTGCGTCGTCAACCTGAGCGTGTAGGATCGCCTACGAGGTGATCGGGTGCGAGCGGTCGTCG
This sequence comes from Alphaproteobacteria bacterium, assembly GCA_030425945.1. Classification (GTDB taxonomy): domain Bacteria; phylum Pseudomonadota; class Alphaproteobacteria; order Rhodobacterales; family Rhodobacteraceae; genus Dinoroseobacter. The sequence goes on from JAUHZL010000405.1 coordinate 2,409, forward strand.
AAGGAGACGAACGTGACCATTCAAGTTCTGCGCACCACGGCCCTCGCGGCGGTCGTGGCGCTGACCGCCTGCGCCTCGGTCGTGAAGGTTCCGCAACCCACCGGTGGCAGCCGGGCCGACGCCAGCGTCGTGCTATCCTACCAGTTCGGAGCGTTCGAGATTGTCACGCCGGACTGGGACACGGCACAGGCCGCCGCTGATGCGCGTTGCAAGGCCTGGGGCTATCACCGTGCCGACCCGTTCGAGGGCACGCAGTCCCGCTGCGAAAGCCCGGACGGCTTCGGTTCGTGCAATCTGACCACGGTGTCGCGCACCTACCAGTGCCTCGGGCGGGGCTGAGACCCCGGGCGGTCCGGCCCCCGGAACACGGGGGCCGGGGCAGGGCGTCAGAGCGCGGCGAGCACGCGGGCCCAGGAGCGCATGCCCTTGTGGAAGGACTTGA
>JAUHZL010000406.1 GCA_030425945.1 Alphaproteobacteria bacterium
GTGATGACCAGCTTGGCGTCGGCGCCGTTGATCCGGGCCGACAGGGCGTCCGGCGAGAAGCCCGCGAAGACGATCGAGTGGATCGCGCCGATCCGGGCGCAGGCCAGCATCGCGTAGGCCGCTTCCGGGATCATCGGCAGGTAGAGCACCACGCGGTCGCCCTTCCGCACCCCGAGATCCTCGAGGATGTTGGCCATCTTGCAGGTCTCGGCGTGGAGACGCTTGTAGGTGATGTGCTGTGCGGGCTCGTTGGGATCATCCGGCTCGAAGATGATCGCCGTCTGGTCGCCGCGGGTGGCGAGGTGACGGTCGATGCAGTTCGCGCTGACGTTCAGCGTGCCGTCCTCGAACCAGCGGATATGCACGTCGTCCGGACCGAACGAGGTGTCCTTCACCTTCGTGTAGGGCTTGATCCAGTCGATCCGCTTGCCTTCGCGCGCCCAGAACCCTTCGGGGTCTGCCACGGACTCGGCGTACATCTTCGTGTAGGTCTCGGCGTTGATATGCGCAGAGGCCGCAACCTCGGCAGGCACCGGATACACGACGGTTTGTGCGGTGGTCTGATCGGACATCCGTCTCTTCCCCTCCTGACAGAAACTGAGTCGAAAACTTCCGGGTCTGACCTAGCATGTCCTGTGAAGGGCGGAATAACCCATTGTGACGCAATGCTTTTTCTGTGAAGGAATTGCCGCCTTTACAGAGTTTCTGTAAAGAAATGCAACGGTATACAAATTTCCGTGAGAATTAAGGCACTTGCTGCAGGCGCATCCGCGAGTCTCGGCGCCGCAGATCCGGCCCAAATCCGGCAGGGTGTCGCAGATGCAGGGCTGGGTTTGCGCGAATAAGCCGCAGGGCGCGCGGGCGGCTCAGAGGCCGTGCCGCTCGCAGGTCTCGCGGAAGCGATCCATCACGCGGACCAGCTCGGCGCTGATGCGCGGCTCGGACAGGGCGTGACCGGACAGCGGCATCATCCGCAGGTCCGACCGCTTCCAGGCCTCGGACAGCCGGAACGCCGAAACCGGCGGGCAGATCATGTCGTAGCGCCCCTGCACGATGGTGCCCGGCACCTCGGCCAGCCGCCCGGCGTTGTCGATGATATGGTCCGCGCCGTCGAGGAACCCGCCGTGGATGAAGTAGTGGTTCTCCAGCCGCGCGAAGGCGCGCGCATAGTCCGCCGGGCTTTCGCCGATGATCCCTTCCGACTGGATCGAGGCCAGCGCGTTCTCCCAGCCGGCCCAGGCGCGGGCGAACCGGGTTTCCTCAAGTACGTTGCCGGAGAACAGGCGGCGGTTGTAGGCGCCGATCATGTCGTCGCGCTCGTCCGGCGGGATCATGGCGACGAAGCGCTTCCAGACGTCCGGCCAGAACTTGCCCGCGCCGCCGCCGTAGAACCAGTCGAGCTCGGGCTTGGTCATCAGGAACACGCCGCGAAGGACGAGGTAGGCAACGCGCTCCGGATGCGTCTCGGCGTAGACGAGGCCCAGCGTCGCGCCCCAGCTTCCGCCGAAGACGGCCCAGCGCTCGATCCCCAGCCGCGCGCGGATCGTCTCGATGTCCTGCACGAGGTGCCAGGTCGTGTTTGCCTCGACGCTGGCATGGGGACGCGAGCGCCCGCAGCCGCGCTGGTCGAACAGGATCACCCGGTAGACCGCCGGATCGAAGTAGCGGCGCATCGCGGGGCTGCACCCGCCGCCGGGCCCGCCATGCAGGACCACGACCGGGATGCCGTCGGCGTTGCCGCACTGCTCGACATAGACCCGGTGCCCGTCGCCGACGTCCATCATACGCTGATCGAACGGATCGATCGGCGGGTAGAGGTAATCGGTCGCGCGTTTTTCGCTCGTGGTCCGTGTCATGCGCGGCCTATATACCCCCTGACAAAATGGGCCGCGGCCCGTTGATCATCCTTCGCAATTTGGAAACGTCATGTCCATGCACTCCACGCAAACGACCGTCGATCCGGGCGAAATCGAGAAGTTCGAGGCGATGGCCGCCGAATGGTGGGACCCGAACGGCAAGTTCAAGCCGCTGCACATGCTGAACCCCTGCCGGCTCGACTACATCACGCAGCAGATCGCCGCCGAGTTCGGGCGCGACCTGAAGGCCCCGCAGCCCTTCGCCGGCTTGCGCCTGCTCGACATCGGGTGCGGCGGCGGCCTGCTGTGCGAGCCGATGGCGCGTCTCGGGGCCACCGTGGTCGGGGCCGATGCCGCCGAGCGCAACATACCCGTCGCCCGCCTCCACGCCGAGCAGTCGGGCCTCGAGATCGACTACCGCCACACCACGGCCGAGGCGATGGCCGCCGACGGCGAGCAGTTCGACGTGGTGCTGAACATGGAGGTGGTCGAGCATGTCGCCGACCCGCTCGCCTATCTCACCGCCTGCCGGGAACTGCTCAAGCCGGGCGGCCTGATGGTCTGCTCGACCCTCAACCGCAATCCCAAGAGCTACATGATGGCGATCATCGGGGCGGAGCATGTCATGCGCTGGCTGCCGAAGGGCACGCATGACTGGTCGAAGTTCATCACCCCGGACGAGCTGTTCGCCCTGATCACCGAGTCCGGGCTGAAGCCGGTCGACCGCAAGGGCTTCAAGTTCAACCCGATGCTGTGGACGTGGTCGATCTCGGACCGTGACCTGTCGGTCAACTACGTCACCGCCAGCGTGAAGCCCCGGTAAAGGAAAAGCGCGCACCCGGGGGGCGCGCGCTTTCCGATTTCATCACGCAAGCAGGCGGGTCTTACATCTCGCCGCCGAACTGGGCGAGATACGCCGCGACATCCTCACCGCCACGCGGCAGCTTGAAGGTCATGTTCGACCGTGCCGAGCT
>JAUHZL010000025.1 GCA_030425945.1 Alphaproteobacteria bacterium
ATGCAGCCCGCAGGCGCCCCGATCTATCGTCCTGATCCCGCGAAACACGCCCACCGTACCGCTACAACGCCCCGATCAGCCCCTGCGACGCACTTCCACACTTGCCACGGTGAATAACGTGGGGTGAGGGGACAGTACGGCGACAAGCGTCTTCACCACATGAGACGGCGTATAGAATTGACCTCCTTTCTTACCCTCTGCTGAAGCGAATTGACCAAGGAAGTATTCGTATACCTCGCCAAGAAGATCAGAGGAGTTGTATTTGTCGGCGAAGCCGATGGTCGAGATCAGGTCAATCAACTCACCAAGTACGCCTTGACCCAGCTGCGCCCGCCCAAACCGCTTGTCTAGTTTGCCTCTAAGTGAGTTGTTTTCGTTCTCGATCGCTGTCATGGCGTTATCGATCATCGAACCGATATCGGGTTGCTTAGCTTTGGCTCTCAGCGCTTCCCAACGTGCCTCCTGAGGTACCCAGAAAACGTTGTCCTGCGTGTAGTAATCCCGCTCTTCCAGCTCTTCTGCGTAATCGGCAGGGTCCTCGCTGATGAAGTATTCCGAGTTAGGATCAGACACCATCTCTCGGATCTTGTTCTGCTGTTTAACAAAGGTGTCTGAAATGTACTTAAGGAAGATAAGCCCCAAGACGATGTGCTTGTACTCCGCAGTATCCATCTGCGCCCGCAGCTTGTCTGCTGCTTTCCATAGTGTTTGTTTGAAGTCTGCGCTCATCTAACTCGCTGCCAATCCGTACCTTTTGCCTCTTCGGCAAGGTTGCCAGACGCAGCAAGAATTGCAAGAATCGTAGTCTCAGCTCGCCGTCTTATCGATGAGCCGCCGGGTCACTCAGCTGAGGAGGCAATGCGCATCAGCCACCAGATGCGCTCTGGAAAAGTTTATAACTGTTTATAACTTTTTGTTACACCAAAACCAAAGGGCGCCGATGGTCTAAGCCATTGACGCCCTTGGATTTTCTGGCTCCGGCGGTAGGGATCGAACCTACGACCAATTGATTAACAGTCAACTGCTCTACCGCTGAGCTACGCCGGAACACGGGCAGTGTAGCAAGAGCGTGGGGGGGTGTCCAGAGGGCTTGGACCAAAAAAGTCATGCGCCTGTCACAGGGCGCGGAAGGCGGCGGCGGCGGACAGGGGGCCGTCGCAGGCGGCGCGGTTTTGCCGAAGCATTTCAAGAAGATGCGCCAGCACGTTGCGGGTGGCGGCGGGCAGCAGGGCAGGCGGCACGTCGGTGTAGAGGCGCGCGGCCAGCGCCGCGGCGGTGCCCGGGCCCTCGGCCAGCGCCGCCTCGATCTGCGCCTGCCGCGCCCGCCGGTGCGCCGCCAGTTCGGCCACCCGCGCCGCCGGGTCGCGCACCGGGTCGCCGTGCCCCGGCAGGTAGAGCCGGTCGCCCGTCCGCGCCGCCAGCCGGTCGAGCGCGCGCAGGAAGTCGCCGAGATCGCCGTCCGGCGGCGAGACGAGCGACGTGGACCAGCCCATCACAAGGTCGCCGGTGAAGACGACGTCCCCCAGCGCGAAGCTCAGGTGGTTCGCCATGTGCCCCGGCGTGTGCAGCGCGGTCACGCGCAGGCCGCCGACCGCGACCGTCTCGCCATCGGACAGGCAGCGGTCGGGGGCAAAGCCCGCGTCCACGCCCTCGCCGCCGTCCAGCCCGCCGGAGGCCGCCAGCGCCGCCATGAAGGCGCTGCGCCCCGCCGTGGCATCGCCGTAGGCCAGCACCTCGGCCCCGGTCGCGGCCTTCAGCGCGGGCACCCCGGCGGAATGGTCGACATGGGCATGGGTGACGAGGATCGTGGCGATCCGCTCGCCCGGGTCCAGCGCCGACAGGATCGCGGCCCGGTGTGCCGCGCTGTCCGGTCCGGGGTCGATCACCGCGACCGTGCCGCGCCCCACGAGGTAGGTGTTCGTGCCGCGGAAGGTCATCGGTCCGGGATTGGGGGCCTGCACGTGCCGCACCTGTCCGTCCGTCGCCGCCAGCGCGCTCCAATCCCCTTCCACCCGTCGCTCCTCCCGCCTAGGCTCGCGGCCATGTTCGTCTGGCTCAAGAATGCGCTTCCGCGCGGGCTCTACTCGCGGGCGGCGCTCATCCTCGTGGTGCCGGTGGTCACGCTGCAGCTCGCGGTGACCATCGCCTTTCTGCAACGCCATTTCGAGGATGTCACGGAGCAGCTCACCCTCGGCGTCGTGCTGGAGGCCCGCACGCTGGCCGATGCGCTGGAGACCACGCCGCCCGGGGGGCGGGCCGCGATCGCGGCGCGCTATGCCGAGCTGCTCGAGACCGGCGTGGTCCTCGACGCGCCTGCCGCCACCACCGCGCGGCGGTTCTACGACATCTCCGGGCGGACGGTGATCGCGACGCTGGAGACCGCGCTGCCGGGCTTCGTCGCCATCGACCTCGCCACCGAGCCGCGCCATGTCACGCTGACCTACCGCACCGGGGCGGGGACCGTGGCGCTGCGGCTCGACCGCGAGCGGGTGTCGGCGTCGAACCCGCACCAGCTCGTCGTCATCACCATCTTCGTGGGCGGGCTGATGACGCTGGTGGCCTTCGTCTTCCTGCGCAACCAGCTGCGGCCGATCAAGCGGCTGGCGGCGGCGGCCGAGGCCTTCGGCAAGGGTCGCACGCTGCCCTATCGCCCGGCCGGCGCGCTCGAGGTGCGGGCGGCCGGCGAGGCCTTCCTCGACATGCGGGCCCGGATCGAGCGGCAGATCGAACAGCGCACCCTGCTGCTGTCGGGGGTCAGCCACGACCTGCGCACCCCGCTGACCCGGATGCGGCTGGAGTTGTCGCTGCTCGACGCCACGCCCGAGACCCGGGCGCTGGAGCGCGACATCGCCGAGATGGAGGTGCTGCTGGAGGGCTTCCTCGACTTCTCGCGCGGCGCGGCCATCGAGGCGGTGGTGCCCACCGATCCGGCGGCGCTGGCGCGCGACGCGGTGGACAAGGCCCGCCGCGCCGGGGCCGAGGTGCAGATGCGCCCGCTGGCGCAGGCCATCGGCGAGGTGCCGCTGCGCCCCGGCTCGGTCGGGCGGGCGCTCGACAACCTGATCGGCAACGCGCAGCGCTACGCCGGGCGGGCCGAGGTCTCGGTCCGGCGCGAGGGGCCGAGCCTGGTGTTCCGGGTCGAGGACGACGGGCCCGGCATTCCCCCGAACCGGCGCGAGGAGGCGATGCGCCCCTTCGCGCGGCTCGACCTCGCCCGCAACCAGGACAAGGGCAGCGGGGCGGGGCTGGGCCTCGCCATCGTCGCCGACGTGGCGCGCAGCCACGGCGGGGCGCTGCGCCTGTCGGACAGCACCCGGCTGGGCGGCCTCTGCGCCGAGCTCATTCTGCCGGTGTGATCCGCTCCTGCGGCGCGGCGGCCCGCTGCCCGGTCAGCCGGTGCGCGGCCCCGCGCAGCTCGTCCCGGATCGCCATGCCGCTCTGCCGGTGCAGGTCGCGGTGCGCATCCGCCCGCGACCGCAGCGTCTCGCCGCCGACCATCTCCGCACTCGCCTGCGCCAGCCCCATGCGGGACATCTGGCACAGCGAGAACCAGATCAGTTTCACCACCCTCATGTCCGGTCCCTCCGGTTGTCTGCTCCCTCGGGTTCATACTGGGGCAGAATGTCGCAGGGTCACGGGGCGCGGCGGGCCGGAGGGCGGCGATGCGCGGGAACCTGCCGATACTCGCCGAAAGAGGGTGGCGCGCTCGCCACATGCGCGAGTCCATGGACGCCGCGGGCCGGGTCTGGCAGGACAGGGGCCAGATCAACGGAGGACCCGTCATGCCGCTGTGCCGCCTGGGCGAGATCGCCCCCACGCTCGCCGACCCCGAGGACGTCTGGATCGCGCCCAATGCCTATGTCGTGGGCAACGTGCGGCTGGGGCGCGGGGTGGGCGTCTGGTTCGGCGCCACGATCCGGGGCGACAACGACCCGATCGAGATCGGCGACGAGACCAACATCCAGGACGGCGCGGTGCTGCACTCGGACCCCGGCGCGCCGTTGAAGATCGGCGCGGGCGTGACGGTGGGCCATGCCGCCATCGTCCATGGCTGCGAGATCGGCGAGAACAGCCTGATCGGCATGGGGGCGACGATCCTCAACCGGGCGAAGATCGGCCGCAACTGCCTTGTCGGGGCCAATGCACTGGTGACCGAGGGCAAGGAGTTCCCCGACAACTCGCTGATCGTCGGATCGCCCGCCAGGGCGGTGCGCACGCTGGACGAGGCCGCCATCGCCGGGCTGCGCCGTTCGGCCGAGGGCTATGCCGCCAACATGCGCCGCTTCCGCGACGGCCTGTCCGAGGTCTGAGGCCCCCTCAGCCGTCGATCCCGTTCGGCCCGGTGTAGGTCCAGCGATAGCCGGGCGGGGTCGGGCCCTTGTTGCGTCCGCCCTGCTGCATCTGCTCCCAGGCGTGGCTGAGGATGCCGACCGAGCGCGACAGGCAGAAGAGCCCGCGCGCCAGCGGGGCCGGGAAGCCAAGCTCGGCGTAGATCACTGCCGTCGCGCCGTCGATGTTCATCGGCACCGGCTTGCCCTTGCGGGTGTTCAGCACCGCCTGCGTCGCCCGGGCCACGGTGGCGAAACGCCCGGACACCGTGCCCTCTGCCGCCGCCGCGTCCACGAGGGCCAGCAGCCGGGGCGCGCGCGGGTCCTCGGGCTTGTGGAAGCGGTGCCCGAAGCCCGGCACGAAACGGGTGCGCTCGGCCTGCCAGCGGTCGATCCCCGCCGCCGCGGCCTCGGTGACCGGCATGCCGGCCTGCACCGCGGCGTCGATCCAGCCGTAAAGCTCGACCGCCTGTTCGCCCGCGCCGCCATGGACGTCGTCGAGCATGTTGACCGCGCTCGCCATCGCGCCGTTCAGCGGCAGCCCGCAGGTCACCGCCATCCGCGCCGCCGCGATCGAGGGCGCCTGCGGCCCGTGGTCCACCGCCGCGACCAGCGCCGCCTCCATCAGCGCCGCCTCCGCCGCCGAGGGCAGGGTCCCCCGCGTCATCAGCCAGATCATCTGCGGGAAGCTGACCGTGCCGATCAGGTCCTCGATGGGCGTGCCGCGCACCCGGATCTGCCCCGGGGCCATGTCGATGATGGCGGTCTGCCACCAGTCCGAGACATCGGTTTTCGGTCCGCTCATAGCACCCCCCTCGCGCGCAGCGCAGCGATCTCGTCCGGGCCGAGGCCCAGGTCGCCCCAGACGCTCTCGGCGTCCTGTCCCAGTTCCGGCGGCGGCCGGTCCACCGTCAGCGCCGCGCCGTCCAGCTTGACACCCGTGGTGACCACGTCGATGTCGCGCCCGACGCCCGGCACCGCCTCGAAATGCGCGAGGAAGCCGCGGTCCGCGATTTGCGGCATCGCCAGCACCTCGGGCACCGAAAGCACCGCCCCGGCGGGCACGCCGATCCGGTTCAGTTCCTTCGCCCAGTCGCGGGCGGGCCGGGTCCGCAGCACCGCCTCCAGCTCGGCCTTCAGCGCCAGCCGGTGCGCCTTGCGTGCTTCGCGGGTGGCATACTCGGGCCGGTCGCGCAGCGCCGCGAGGCCGAGATGATCGGTCAGCAGAACCCACTGCTCGTCCTTGTTGGCGGCGATGTTGATCGGCCCGCCGCCCGCCGCGAAGGTGCCCGAGGGGGCCGAGGTCGGGTTCTCGTTGCCCTGCGGCGTCGGCGCGACGCCCGCGATCAGGTAGTTCGAGACCGCCCAGCCCATCGTCGCCATCACCGACTCGAGCATCGAGACATCGAGGAACGCCCCCCGCGGCCGCGCGTTCAGCGCCGCCGCGATGGCGAAGGCCGCGGTCATCCCGCCCACCGTGTCCGCGATCGGGTAGCCCACCCGCAGCGGCGCGCTGTCGGCATCGCCGGTGATCGACATCACGCCCGACGCCCCCTGCACGATCTGGTCATAGGCCGGGCGATGCACCCAGGGGCCGTCCTGCCCGAAGCCCGAGATCGCGCAGTAGACGAGGTCGTCCCGGATCGCCTTCAGCGCCGTGTAGCCGAGGCCGAGCCGCTCCATCACGCCGGGGCGGAAGTTCTCGACCACCACGTCCGAGGTCGCCACCAGCCGCTCGAAGAGCGCCTTGCCCTCCGGGGCCTTCAGGTTGACCGTGACCGACTTCTTGCCCGCGTTCTGGGCGAGGAAGGACACCCCCATGTTGCGCGCGCTCAGCTCCGGGTCGGCGCCCAGCTGGCGGGCGAGATCGCCGCGCCCGACCGCCTCGACCTTGATGACCTCGGCGCCCATGTGGACGAGCTGATGACAACAGAACGGCCCGGCCAGCACGTTCGTCAGGTCGAGCACCCGGATGCCCGTCAGTGGCTTTCCCATCGCCTCTCCTCCCGCGATGCGGCGAGACTGGCCCGGTTCCGGGGCGGGCGCAATGGGGGCGGGGGCTTGCCCCGGCTCTAGTTCTCGCGGGCGAGCGCCACGTGGAAGCGCAGGGAGCCGTCGATCCGGTTGGCCAGCGTTTCGATGGAGTTGCGGACCGGCATGATCTGCGGCAGCTGCAGCTCGATCGACAGTTCGACCAGCTTCGCCACCTGGTGGTTCGGGTCCTTGAAATGCGTGCTGATCCGCCCGCTGAGCCGCACCCGGCCCGCGTCGTCATAGGTCGCGCGGAAGTCGGCGAAGGGATCGTCCGGCTCGACCGTCGGGATATGGAAATCGCGGATCGCGAACCGGCCGTCCCGCGCCTCCAGCGTCAGGGACGAGATCACCTCCCGTTCTCCTGCCTTGGCGAAGCCCCCGGAATCGTCGCGCAGCCATTCGCGTGAAATCGTCAGCCGCCAGGTGCCGTCATAGGTCTTCGGCGCGGCGTCGAAGGCGGCCAGCAGCGCCTCGATGGTTGCCGTGTCGAGGAACCCGGTCTGCGGCACCCGCGCGCGCAACTGGAAGAGCCGCAGCGCCTCGCGCGATTTCGGGCCGAACGCGCCGTCGGCGGTGCCGAGGTCGTAGCCCATCGCGTTCAGCGTGCTCTGGATCCGGACGACGTCGGCTTCATCGAGCCCCAGCGCGGCTTCGCGCTCTTCGGGCGTCATCCGGGCGGTCCGCTCTGCCGCGGCCGCCTCGCGCGCGGCCTCGACATCGAGCGCGCCCAGCAGCGTCCGGTCGAAGGGGCCGGCGGCGGGGTCCTCGGCCTCCGGGGCGGGCGCCGCGGGCGGAGGGGGCGCCACCGCCACCCGGGAACTGTCGAGCACCTGCTGCGCCATCGCCGCCGCCGCGGTCTCGGGGAACCGCTCGATCACCAGCGCGAGGCCCGCGTCGCGGCTCGCCCCCGCCGGCATCTGCTGGGCCACCGCGAGCAGGTTCGCCGCCGCCCCCTCGTCGCTGCCGGGGTTCACCACGACCACATCGCCCGCGGCGTTGATCTCGTTGTGGATGAAGTAGAATTCCCGCGCCATCGAGGTGATCACCTCGGGCCGCTGCGCGCCGTCGGTTTCCTCCAGCACGTCATTGGTCACCCGCTTCAGCATCACCGACACCTCGACATCGGGGGTGTTGATGTGCCGCAGCAGGGCCTCGGTGAAGGGCGAGTTCTCGTTCGCCCCGTCATAGGCGATGGCCCCCGGCGCGGTCGCGAAGACCACCATGGAGTTCGCGAAGTCCCGCGAGATCGGCGCCAGCCCGCGCCGCGCGCCCGCCGACCGCCCGGCAAGCCCCGCGTCGGCGATCAGCGCATTGGCCAGCGGGTTGTCCCGGCAGGCGTCGATGATCGCGATCGAGGTCTGCGCCCGGCTCTCCATGAACTCGACGATCCGCGACAGCTCGATCCCGTCCTGGTCCACCAGCAGCGGGTTGTCGACGACCGCGTCCGCCGAGAGCAGGTAGTTCGACCCGTCTATCTGGATGCCGTGGCCCGCGAAATAGAACACCGCCGCTTCCGCCCCGTCGAGGGCGCGCTGGAAGGCAAACATCGCGCCGCCGAACTCGCGCTGCGTCACGTTGAGGTGGAGCGACACGTCGAACCCGGCCTCCTCCAGCGCCGCCGCGACCGCGGTTGCATCCCGCTCCGGGTTGGCGAGGGGGGCGGTGTTCTCGTACTGGCCGACCCCGATCACCAGCGCGACGCGGTCCCCGGCCTGCGCCAGGGTGGGTGCGATCAGGATCAGGGCCAGCAGGCGCAGCATACGTGTCATTGGCAGATTGCCGGTCGGGCCGGCCCCCCATCTGGTTCCTGTGGGAGCGGGGCCGAACGACCCGGCCGGCCGGTCTGCGCTGGCGCGCGCCCGCAGCCGACCCTCCCCAAGTGGCATGATATGTGCCCCAGACCTTGCCTGAATCGGCCCGCCGGACAAGCCTTTTTGCGCCGTTCGCCACCGGGGGCGGGCCGTCGGGACCGGGACGGAGCCCCGTCCGCGCGGGACAGGGGGGCGGCCCCGGCGGGGTGCCCGAAATCGCCCTGCCGTCCTCTTTGGTTTGGGCGGGCAAGGCCGTCTTGCACGCGCCGGGCGGAGAGCTACTCTCCGCCTCGGGACAGGTCCCACTGTCCTGTTTGGGGTGGCCGCGCGCCCCTCGGACTGCCCGTGCGGCCCGTGGCCCGGCCTTCGGGTCAGGGCGACGAGACGAACGGTCAGACACGCTATACGGATGCGGCCCTTCGGGTGTCTGACGAGTGTATCTTGCTGTTATATTTACGAATCTCGGAACTCCCGCATAGCGTGAACAGTCTTTCCGACGCTCTGCTCCGTGCCCCTGTGTCCGAGTTCCCGTATGTTGTGTCTTTCCCCCTCTGCCCCGATCCGCGACGCCCTCGGGCCCGAGCCGGGCGTCTGCCGCGGGGCGAGACTCGGGTCGTTCGTCCTGCCCGACGCACAACGGGTGTCGTCCGACACGGCGTCCGATCCGGACCCCGCCGCCCGCGCGTCCTCCGACCGCCACCCGTCCCTGCCGCGCGGCTGGTGGATCATTCCCGGCATCGCCCTCGGCCTGCTGTTCTGGATCGCCGCGGCGCTGACCGCGATCTGGATCTATGCCGCGATCCCGGTGAACCAGGCGATGCCGGAGGTGCGGAACGGCGTGCTGACGGTCGGCAATGACTATGGCGGGCGGCTCGATACCCGCATCGCCTTCGTCGAGCATCTCAGGCGGCGCGGCGTCCATGTCCGGATCACCGGCGCGGACTGCGCCAGCGCCTGCACGCTCTATCTTGGCCTGCCGCGGTCCTGCGTCTCGCCGCACACGATGTTCCGCTTCCACGGCCCGTCCTCGCAGATCTACGGCGTCGGCCTGGGGCCGACCGCCTTCGACCGCTGGTCCCGCCGCATGGCCGAGCAATACCCGCCGCAACTGGCCCGCTGGTTCATGGCCGAGGCGCGCAACACCATCGTCGGCACCGTCAACGTGCGCGGCGCGGAGCTGATCCGCCTCGGCTGGGCGCGGCCCTGCCGGGGCTGACGGGCCTTTGGCGCGGCGCGCGGGGGCGATCCAGGGGGGCAGGGGCGTTGATGGTAGGCCCGGAGGGACTCGAACCCCCAACCAAGGCGTTATGAGCGCCCTGCTCTGACCGATTGAGCTACAGGCCCGGCCTGCCCCCGGATACGGCGTTGCGGCGGGGCCGGTCAAGCCGCCGCCTTGAGCGCGGGGCGGGAATGCTCTATCGCGCCCGCAACGCCTGCCCGGAGACCTGCCATGACCACGTCCGACGCCGACCGTCCGAACGGCCTGACCTATGCCGAAGCCGGGGTCGATATCGACGCCGGGAACGCCCTTGTCGAGCGGATCAAGCCCGCCGCCGCCGCGACGGCCCGGCCGGGCACGATGAGCGGTCTCGGCGGCTTCGGCGCGCTCTTCGACCTCAAGGCCGCGGGCTACACCGACCCGGTGCTGGTCGCCGCGACCGACGGGGTGGGCACCAAGCTGCGCATCGCCATCGACACCGGCGTGGTGGACACCATCGGCATCGACCTCGTCGCGATGTGCGTCAACGACCTCGTGTGCCAGGGGGCGGAACCGCTGTTCTTCCTCGACTATTTCGCCACCGGCAAGCTGGCGGTGGACGAGGCGGCGACCATCATCGAGGGCATCGCCGCGGGCTGCCGCGCCTCGGGCTGCGCGCTGATCGGCGGCGAGACCGCCGAGATGCCCGGCATGTACCACGCGGGCGACTTCGACCTCGCGGGCTTCGCGGTCGGCGCGATGGAGCGCGGCGCGCACCTGCCGCAGGACGTGGGGGAGGGCGACGTGATCCTCGGCCTCGCCTCGGACGGGGTGCATTCCAACGGCTATTCTCTGGTCCGCCGCATCGTCGAGCGCTCGGGCCTCGGCTGGGACGCGCCCGCACCCTTTGCCGGGGACATGACGCTGGGCGCGGCGCTGCTGACACCGACGCGGCTCTACGTGCAGCCCCTGCTGGCGGCCCTCCGCGCGGGCGGCGTGCACGGCCTCGCCCATATCACCGGCGGCGGGCTGACCGAGAACCTGCCGCGCGTGCTGCCCGAGGGCCTCGGCGCGCGGATCGACCTCGGCGCGTGGGCGCTGCCGCCGGTCTTCCGCTGGCTGGCCGAAACCGGCGGGCTGGCGCAGGCGGAACTGCTCAAGACCTTCAACGCCGGGATCGGCATGTGCGTGGTGGTGGCCGCCGACCGGGCCGACGCGCTGACGGCCCTGCTCACCGAGGCGGGCGAGACGGTGCACCGCCTCGGGACGGTCGGGGCGGGGCAGGGGGTCGCCTATACCGGCACGCTTGCATGAGCCTGCGCGTCGCCATCCTGATCTCGGGCGGCGGGTCGAACATGGTGAAGCTGGTCGAGAGCATGACCGGCGACCATCCCGCGCGGCCCATCCTCGTGCTGTCGAACGACCCGGAGGCGGGCGGGCTGGGAAGGGCCGCGGCGATGGGCGTGCCGGTGGCCGCCGTCGATCACCGGCCCTTCGGCCCCGACCGACCGGCGTTCGAGGCGGCGCTGTCGGCCCCGCTCGCCGCCGCCGCGCCCGACCTGATCTGCCTCGCGGGGTTCATGCGTATCCTGACGCCCGGCTTCACCCGCGCCTGGGCCGGCCGGATGCTGAACATCCACCCGTCGCTGCTGCCGAAGTACAAGGGCCTGCACACCCATGCCCGCGCGCTGGAGGCGGGCGACGCCGAGGCGGGCTGCACCGTCCATGAGGTCACCGCCGATCTCGACGACGGCCCGATCCTCGGGCAGGCGCGGGTGCCGGTCCTGCCCGGCGACACCCCCGACACGCTCGCCGCCCGCGTGCTGGTCGAGGAGCATCGCCTCTACCCCGCCGTCCTGCGCCGGGTGGCGGAGGGGAACCGCGCGCGGCTCGACCTGGCATCGCCCGCTTGACAGACCGCCCCCGCATCGGCACTGGTTGCGCCATGACTCTGCGCACCGCCCTTTCCGTCTGGTATTTTACCCGCTCGACATAGACGCGGTTCGCTGGCCATTTCCCCCCTCCCGAACCGCCTCGCTGGCGGTTTTTTCATGTGCCACGGGGCGGTTCCTTCCCAAAGGACCGACCAGATGCCCCTGACCCTCCGATCCGCCGATCTCGGCGACGTGCCGCGCCTCTGCGCCATGATCCATGCGCTGGCCCGCCACCATGGCGACACGCCCACCGTGACCGAGGCCACGCTGCACCGCGACCTCTTCGGGCCGAGCCCCCGGGGCCGCGCCCTGGTGGCCGAGCTTGCCGGGCAGGCGGTCGGCTACGCGCTGCTGGTGCCGGTCTGGCAGGCGCAGACCGCCACGCGGCGGGTGGACCTGCAGCATCTCTTCGTCGAGGCCGAGGTGCGCGGGCAGGGGATCGGCCGGGCGCTGGTCGCCGCCGCCCGCGAGGAGGCCCGCGAGAGCGGCGCGCAGCGCCTGACCGTCGGCACCCATCCCGACAATGCCCGCGCCGCGGCGCTCTACCAGGCGCTGGACTTTGCCGAGACCCCGGTCGCGGGGCGGCGGTTTGCCCTCGACCTCGCGGCGGATGCCCCTCTTTCCCCGACGGCGGTTTCCGCCTAAAGACGAGGGAACACTGACCGAGCAGGCCCCATGCAGACCCTGACCACGACCGAGGCGCTGGCCGCCTTCTGCGCCCGCGCCGCCGACGCGCCCTACGTGACGGTGGATACCGAGTTCCTGCGCGAGCGCACCTACTGGGCCAAGCTCTGCCTGATCCAGCTGGCGTTGCCCGGCAAGGGCGACGCCGACGCGGTGCTCGTCGATCCGCTGGCGGGCGACGGGCTGTCGCTGGAGCCGCTGGTCGAGCTCTTCCGCAACGAGAAGGTGGTCAAGGTGTTCCACGCGGCGCGCCAGGACCTCGAGATCTTCCACGTCGATTGCGGGGTGATCCCGACGCCGCTCTTCGACACCCAGGTGGCGGCGATGGTCTGCGGCTTCGGCGAGCAGGTCGGCTACGAGACGCTGGTCCGCAAGATCGCGCGCGCCGGGCTCGACAAGTCGTCGCGCTTCACGGACTGGTCGCGCCGGCCGCTCTCCGAGGCGCAGAAGACCTACGCGCTGGCCGACGTGACCCACCTGCGGGTGATCTACGAGCATCTCGCCGCCGAGATCGCCCGCACCGGCCGCACCGCCTGGGTCGAGGAGGAGCTTGCCATCCTCACCGATCCCGCGACCTACGAGACCGACCCGGAAGAAGCCTGGCGCCGGGTCAAGACCCGCACCACCTCGGGCAAGTTCCTCGCCACGGTGCGGGCGCTGGCGCGGTTCCGCGAGCAGTATGCGCAGGCCCGCAACATCCCGCGCAGCCGGGTCTACAAGGATGACGTGATCCTGGACGTGGCCTCGACCCGCCCCGCCTCGCTCGACGATCTCGGCAAGTCCCGCCTGCTGCTGCGCGAGGCCCGCAAGGGCGAGATCGCCGAGGGCATCCTCGCCGCGATCCGCGAAGGGCAGGCGACCAAGCCCGAGGATTTCCCGAAGGCGCCCGAATCCCGCGACAAGCTGCAGGTGAACCCGGCGCTGGCGGACCTGCTGCGGGTGCTGCTGAAGGCCAAGTCCGAGCAGTCGGGCGTGGCGCAGAAGCTGATCGCGACGGCCTCCGACCTCGACCTGATCGCGGCGGGCGAGCGCGACGTGCCCGCCTTGCGCGGCTGGCGCGCCGAGGTGTTCGGCGCCGACGCGCTCAGGCTCTGCAACGGCGAGGTGGCGCTCACCGTCTCCGGCTCGGACGTGAAGATCGTCAGCCTGTAGCGCGCGCCCCGCGCTGGCGGGTGCGCTGCCGCAGCGCCCGCGCCAGCCACCACCCGATCCCGCCGAGCAGCGCCAGCCCCGCGAGGAACCCCGAGACGTTGCCGAGCAGCCCCGCCAGCTCGACGATGTCGCCCGCGAAGCCGTAGCCCAGCCCGACGTAGATCGTGACCCAGACCGCCTCGCCCGCGATCCCCGCCAGCGTGAAGCGTTTCCATGGAAATTCAGCGGCTCCGGCGGCGAAGTTCACGTAAGGCCCGAGCGGCGAGAACAGCCAGCGCGACAGGAACACGCCGGTGCCGCCGCGCTGGTCCAGAATGGCGAGCGCGCCCTCGACGGTCTTGCCGGTGCGCCGGTGGCCCCGCATCCGGTCGAGGAACCTGCTCCCCAGCGCGCGGCCGATCCGGTAGCCGGTCTGGTCGCCCGCCACCGCCCCGCCGAGCGCGCCGAGCGCGACCCCGGCCAGCGACAGGTCGCCCGAGGCCACGAAGCCGCCCGCCCCCAGCATGATGACCGAGGTCGGCACCGGGATGGCGAGGCAGCTGACATAGGTCGAGACCAGCACCAGCACCACGCCCCAGACGGGCACGAGGGCAAGCAGCGTCTCGGTCATGGCCGCGACGGGTCCGTGGCCCGGAACGCGGCGATGGCGGTCTCGACCTGCGCGGCCAGCACCGGCAGCGGCACGCCCTGTTCGGCGGCGAGGTCCTCCAGCCGGATGCGCTTGCCCGGCTCGGGCGGCAGCCCGAGCGCCGCGCCCACCACCTCGGGCGGGACGCGCCAGGACTGCGCGATGTAGCGCGGGGTCATCCAGCCCTGGATCGACTGGTCGCGGTGCGCCGGGTCCGACCAGTAGAGACCGAAAAGCACGG